>CAJCCR010000057.1 GCA_903960945.1 uncultured Planctomycetaceae bacterium | reverse complement strand
ATCCAAAACATGGCAACAGGCGAAATCCTTCAATCTACCCAAGTTCCTGTAAACTAGGCTGTTTCTCGCACAAGGTCGCCATAATCGGCCTTGTGCTTTCTGCTTATCCTTGCCAATATCCCCTTGCTGAACCGGGAGAACCAATCTCGCCGGCGATTTCGGCTTTCCTTCTAGGAGGGGTGGCATGGGTTTGGCGTTTTTGCGTTGGCTTATTATCAGTGCAATGTTTGCAGCAGTCGTAGTATTTCCGATATTACATAGCCGTGATGTTTGGAATCATGGAAGAAGGCTTCGAGTTGTCGAGGCTGGGAAAATGTATCGTTGCGGGCAACTTACGGTTGCAGGTTTTAAAGATGCGGTAGAGCACTACAAATTAAAATCCATCGTCAATCTTCAAGATGATTATCCAGACCCTGATGTTTATAAAACTTTCTGGGATCGATCTACGATAAGTGAGAAAAAGGTTTGCGAAGATCTTGGGGTTAAATACCTCTTTATCAGCCCTGATCTAAGGCCGAGGCCTGAAGTTCCGTCAAAACGCCCTAGGGCAGTCGAAGACTTCCTTAAAATTTGCGATGACCCCTCTAATTACCCCATGGTGATTCATTGTAGAGCCGGATTGCACCGAACCGGAGTGCTGGCTGCTATCTACAGAATGGAATACAACCATTGGACTGTAAATGAGGCCTATCGTGAAATGCGGGATCATGGTTTTGGCGATTTTGCCTGCACTAATGCCAACGATTATGTGATTCAGTATGTGCTAAATTATAAGCCTGGGATTCGGATTCCCTTGGCCGCTGTTGAAAAGGAACCCCGCATTGCAGGGGTTGGCTCTAACTAAATTTCTTACCCAGCAAGGATGCAGGGGATTATGTTCACCCTGATAGATAGACAATTAATCATCGGCTACTTCAAGGCTTACTTTATTTGCCTTGTAAGTTTGCTCAGCCTTTATGTGGTGGTGGATTTATTCACTAACCTCGATGATTTTTCCAGTAAGCAAAAAGATTTTCTGCATACCTTGAGCGATATCGGTATGTATTACACTTTTAAACTTACCCAGATCTTTGATCAATTATGCGAATATATTGTGTTACTTTCCGCAATGTTCACCATCGCTTGGATGCAGCGACAAAACGAAATGGTACCTCTTCTTTCTTCAGGCGTATCCACCCGCAGGATTGTAACCCCGGTTTTATTCAGCGCATTTGTCATGCTAAGCCTTGCTGTAATCAATCAGGAACTGATCATCCCTAAGGTAGGGCATCGGCTTTTAAATGATAAGGATGACCCGATAGGCGAGAAAGAAGTGGGCGTACGCGGAGCGTATGAACCCAACGGCATCCATATTGAAGGTGAAAAAGCAAAACGCAATGAGCGAATGATTCTTGATTTTCGATGCACTATACCAGAATCTGTAGCAGGAAACTTACTTCACCTAACTGCCAAGCAGGCTGTATTTATTCCACCGCCTGAAGGCCAGCGAGGTGGGAAGTGGGAGCTTACCGCAACCAAACCTGCTGAAGTTGATGGCTTGGATAAAAGCAATGGCGTGCTTGAACAAATAGATACAGGGCGATTTATTCTGCATGTGCGCGAAATCGATTTTGATCATATCACCCGGAACCCAAACTGGTTTAGATTGGCTTCCACTTCTAGAATTTATCATGAGCTTCAGAAACCCGAAGGCAATCGCCTTGTTTCCGTCGCAGTGTTATTTCATATCCGCTTAACCCGACCCATTCTTGGAATGGTGTTGGTTTTGTTAGGCCTTTCAGTAATTTTGCGTGATCAAAATCGCAATGTTATCATCAGCGCAGGATCTTGCCTGGTGCTTTGTGCTATCTTTTTTGCAACCTGTTATTGCTTTAAAATTTTAGGTGATTCCGACTTTATCGCACCCGCACTTGCTGCATGGATGCCTATCGTTGGCTTCGGCCCCCTATGCATTGTTATGTTCGATGCAGTCCATACTTAAAAATTGCATCTTTTAATAATCATAAATGCCATTTTCCTGCTTTAGCTTTGAGCATTTGTTTCTCTATATGCACTTTTTGTAGTAAACTATCCGTATGTAATCATGCCATTTGTTCTGATTTCTCACCGTGATGAGGATAGGTTCTGATGTTTTTCTCCCGCTTGTATTTGTTAATGGCATTATTGCTTGCAGCAATCATGGTAGCAGGGGATTTATGCGCTGCGCCGCCGCTTCCATCTCAAGCATTCTTGGATCAGCATTGCGTAAAATGCCATGCAGGCGAAAAGGCCAAGGGTGACTTTCGGATTTCAGAACTGACATTGGATTTCGGTGTTAAGAAAAATCGCAGTCTCTGGGAGAAAGTGCATCAGCAAATCACCTCGGGCGAGATGCCCCCGAAGACCAGGCCACGACCAGATGAAAAAGCATCCCGCACCCTCACCGACTGGATTTTAAAACAAAGCGCGGACGTTGTGGGCAAGGAAGGCCGTGTGGTGCTTCGAAGGCTAAACCGTGTTGAATACGAAAACACTGTGCGTGATTTGTTCTCAGTAAATGTTTCTGTAAAAGAAATGCTGCCCGAAGATGCCAATGCCCAGGGTTTCGACAATGTGGGCGCAGCACTTAATATTTCTCCCGTGCTGATGGAACGCTACTTGGAAGCTGCAGATACGGTGATCAATGCCGCATTGCTTCCCGTCCATAAACTGGAAAGTAAAACGGAACGATTCGACCTATACGATTCACTTCCAACGTGGTTTGTCGCAGGAGTATATAAGCGGGATGATGGAGTGGTGCTGTTTCGAAGTGGAGGCGATTCTGCAACTGATCTGAGGAAATTCAAAGCACCAGGCCCAGGGCGCTATCGCTTCCGCATTTCTGCTTCCGCGCATAATTCTGCAACTCCTTTGCCGATGGCTATTATTTTGGGGAATTTTGTGGTGGCAGGTAATACCACCAGGCATCTGGGTTACTTCGATGCCCAACCCGGTGTGCCCAAATTGATTGAGTTCGAAGAACGCCTAGTTGCTAAAAACGATACGATCAAGATTACTCCGATAGCGTTGCCTTTTGTGTATCTTAAACAAGAAACGATGGCAGAATATCCTGGGCCTGGGCTTAAGATTCATTGGGTGGAAGTGGAGGGGCCTTTGCCTGAAACTTGGCCAACCGAAAGCTACCGCAGAGCATTTGCCGATGTGGATCCGAAGGCGGGTAACCTTGCAGATGCTGAAAAATTACTCCGAACTCTTTTGCCCAAAGCTTTTCGCAGGCCGGTTACTGAAGATGAAGTAAAGCCTTTTGTTGCTTTGGTTTCAAAGGCTCTTGAGATGGGACTGCCATTTGAAGCTGCGTTGCGCACCGGATATAAAGCGGTACTTTCTTCCCCCAAGTTTCTATACTTGCGCGAACCTGCTGGCCCTCTTGATGACTATGCTCTTGCATCGCGACTTTCTTATTTCCTTTGGAGCACCACACCAGATGAGGCCCTTTTAAACCTTGCAACTAAGGGCGAACTGCATAAACCCGAAGTGCTTCGTGCTCAGGTCGAACGAATGTTGAAAGACCCGAAATCGAAAGCCTTTACGGAAAACTTCACCGGGCAATGGTTGGGATTACGCGATATCAGTGCGACCACTCCGGATAAAAGCCTTTACCCTGAATACGAAGAATTTCT
>CAJCCR010000056.1 GCA_903960945.1 uncultured Planctomycetaceae bacterium | reverse complement strand
TGCCCTTAAGCCCACCATTTTTTATTGAGCGGCGGATGTAAATCCGCTGGTGCTCGCCCCTCGCCTTTTTCTTTCTCTTTCTTTTTCTTCCCCCAACTCCCAACCCTCTTCCCTCCGGGAAAAGGGCCCTTCGCTTCGCTAGCCCGGGTTTCTATCCTCCTCCACTTTTATTTACTGCCTTTAAGCCCACCTTTTTTTATTGAGCGGCGGATGTAAATCCGCTGGTGCTCGCCCTGTTCCTTTTTCTTATTCTTTCCTTACCGTTTATTTGGGTCAGCTTGTTTTAAGACAGAGGAGTTGCGATGGGGAAGCCCCACTGCAACTCCTCCATTTGCAACTTTAGATTTTGCACCTAAGGGATGAGTGCATCCGGCTCTGAATTGTGTGTGTCTTTTCCGTGAAATTCCGTGTAAATCCGTGGCTAGTCTTTCGCTTCTGCTTCTTCTTCCTTCAGTGTAATTCCGTGTTCGTCCGTGGCTAATCTTCTTGCCTTTACAGATTAATAACTCGCGATTCTCGTGCCGATTTCGCAAGTGCATCCAATACCCTTAAGGTTTTCACCGCTTCCATTGCTTCGGGAATCACCGCAGTCTTATTTAAAATTGCCTGGCTGAAATGATCATGCATCAAAGCAATTTGATCAAACCCAGGAACATGATGATGCTCAAGGTTGCCATTTCTTTGAATACTGAATCCTGCATGTTGCTCGGGTAGCCAAAAGTTAGGGACGTTTAAAACCCCATTGCTGCCAACAATTTCAAAGCCCATACGAACAGGAAGTGTGAAGCCACAATCAAAGCTTGCGACTCTACCATCTGCAAAATTCAAAATCCCGGTCATCGCAACATCAACACCCCGATGGTATTGTGCCTGGGCATATACGCTGATGGGTTCAGATTCCATGGCCCAGCGAATGCCAAAAATAGGGTAGCACCCAACATCAAGCAAGCCGCCACCGCCCATCTCGGGATATAGGCGAACATTGCTGCATTCGAGATCCTCCATGAAAAAAGTAAATACGCCATGCACTCGCAATGGATCACCAATTTGCCCTTGTTTGAGCATTGCTTTGATTTTTGCAGTGCGAGGATGGTGGGGCCACATGAAACCATCCATGAGCTTGACACCTTTTTTGGCACAATAATTCACCAACTCCTCAGCTTCCTTTGCAGTGGGGGCAAGGGGCTTTTCGCAAATCACATGTTTGCCATGGTCTGCGGCTTTTTTAGTCCATTCTGCATGAAGGTGGTTGGGCAGGGGATTGTAAATGATATCGATGTCGGGGTCTTTTAGCAGGGCTTCATACGAGCCATAGGCTTTGGGAATGTTTGCTTCTTTTGCAGCAGTGTTTGCTTTTTCCTGCGATCTGCTGGCAATGGCTGCCAGTTCGGTGAATTGAGTTCTAGCAAAAGAAGGGATTACCCGGTTGTTGATTTTTGCAACGCCCAGAATGCCTAGCTTGGTCTTTTTTTGTGCAGTCATGATTGCTCCTTGTTACAGCTTGATAATACATTAAGTTAACACCATACAATAACTTAGGTGGTTTGCCCAGTTTCCAAATTTGGTTTAATCATGAAACATCATCGAATTCGATTAAGGGGGCCTTGGCAGTGCGTTATTGCACCAAGTGATTTAGCACCGATAACGCAAACATTAACTGTGCCGTGCTTGATCCCGGAAATCGTAGATGGAACTGCATTTCAAATTGCCAGGAAATTGGGTAGGCCCAGTACTATGCTTGCAGAAGAAGCGGTTTATCTGATGATTACAAAGCCTGGGTATTCCTTTAATGTTTTTTGGAATCAAAAGAAAATCGGAATTACCAAAGTAGATGAAGACTTTGAATACCCCATCAAGGAGCTGCTTTTAGAGAGAAATCTACTTGAGATGGAGGGGTGTGCAACGGAAGCTAGGGCGTTTTTATTTGAGGAAACTTTCCTTGAAATCCGAATTCTTCCTTCCAGTTCACTAGCATAATTAGAGTTACAAGCCCGATAGTTAGCCTTAGTAATTAGTGAGATACCATGGAAATTGAAAACCTGTCGCTGCGAATTGATGAAGCACCTTTGAATGAGTTGATTACTAAAAGGTTGCCAAAGGGCACTAACCTTCAAGAACTAAAAGTGGTGATGGAGGAGGGCGAAGTATCCCTTGAGGGCAAATATTTTGCTGTGATGTTCCCGATTAAATTCAAGGTGTTGTTGCATGTTCATCTTGAAGGCAACAATATCTCTGTAGCATTTAAGGATTTTAAAATTCAGGGCATGCCCGCAGCGTTGTTTAAAAACATGCTGGTTGAATTCATCACGGAACAAACCGAAGGAATAGAAGGAATCATAGCCCAAGAAAAGGGGATCTTAATTGTACCCGAGGCGATGCTGAAGAATGAAGGCATCAAACTGGGTGGTAATCTTAAGGAAATTGAATGTTTAAAAGGTGCGGTAAGAATCATTGCAGGCACATAAAAAATCCCCGCAGAGGTATTCGCACTGCGGGGATTCTTAAATTAGACTTAAGCTACTAAACTTTAATTAGCGCGTTGAACTCCATTTTGGGTGCTCGCACCTGTTGCGCCTACTGGTGAAACCTTGGGCATGAAGTTGCCATACCTGCGCGATAATTCTTGAGTGGGTGGGTAATAAACTTCCTGACCTGGAAGTAATAAGCCACTCTTGGGCGTATCGATTCTGGCACGGGGATGGTTTTCATTCCACATTTGCAATGCTTTTGCATAATCAGCATTACCATAAATCTTTTGACTGATGCTTGCATAGGTTTCGCCAGGCTGGCACAGATATGCCTGTTCGGTCCAGCTTTCCACCCGTGGTGCGCCTATTGCTGCTGGGATTGGAGCAATGGGAGTAACCGCTGCTGGAGTATACAACTGGTTTGAAGCACTGCTGACGGTTCCCGGAGCGGGCACAGGCATTATCGGAGAACTATTATTCGATGGAATCGTAAGCACTGCGCCTGCGCCTGGATTGGTTCCATTGATAGGCGGGGCAGAAATGATTTCATTCGCACCCAAAGGCTTTTGAGGGTTCTGTGTTGGCGAACCATAGGGAGCAACTGGTGCGATGTAGCCTCCATTATTCCCAATGGGGTTATTCACTGGGGCAACCCTATTGTTTGGGTCTGCTGGAATAAATTCCGTTCTACGAGCGGGGCCTTCATTCGCATTAAACGGAATCGCGTTGCTCAACCTTACGGGTGGCATGGGTGATGTTGAATTTAAAGGGGGCGGTGAACCTGCACCAAATCCTGGAGCAGGTGGCGGCGGGGGCGGTGCTGTTATCGTTCCCGCAGATGGTGATAATGGAATCGAGTTCCCGGGCAATGGTGGTAAGCCTCCACTATTTAGTGGCGGCGATAGTGGTGGTGCAATCGGTGCAATTGGAGGTACAGAAGGCAGGCCCATTGGAACGGGGGGGGCAACTGGCGCTGATGGCGGAGCGATAGGAGCAATAGGTTCAGGTGTCCCCGAACTTGGAATGTTAGGCACGCCCAAAGGAGGAGGAGGCGGAGTTCCAATTGGTGCTGGTGGTGGAGGTGGTGCGATTGCAGGAATCCCTGATGCTGGCGTACTTGGCAACGGGGGAATGCCACCAGAAGTTGGGGGCGCAGGTGGATCAATAGGAGGTATACCGGGGGCGGATCCGGGTAATGGTGGTAATTCGGTTTTGGTGTTTTCGCCAGGCAATGGGGGCAAGCCACCACTTTTGCCTGAAAGATCTGGCACTGGCGGAATCGCAGGTGCCTCTGGGATTGCGGGTGGTGGTGGTGGTACGTTTGCGGGCAAGCCTTTGTTTTCTTCTGCTGTTGTTAGTTTGATTTCGTTACCCGGTACAGGTAACAGTTCCATATTTCCGGGAGTACCAACAGGAACAATTCCTCCGTTTGTAGCTGTATTTTTTTGGTCTACAGCAGCGACAACGGCTTCGGTGTTTGCTACTTTTGTAGGGGCAGGTTCCATATATTTTTTTATAATCACAGCGGAAAGCAGCCCTACAAAGGATGCAGTTACCACCAATCCGGCCTTGGTTTCTCGATTCATCGAACCAACTCCTTACAAGTTAGGCGGGCACATGTCGGCAGAACCGACCCCCGCACTTTAATTATGTCTGATAAATTTCACTACTGCTTGTATGGCGATGCCCTTAATATTAGAACAGTCCATACATTGATCCCTTACAACCCATACAACTGAAAAAGTTGCGGGTTAGATGCATGCTACTTCTTTTCGAGGGAGCTCATCTTCTGGGTGTACTTGCGCCATCTCTCAAGATCCCAGATTTCAAAATGATCCTCGACACCAACGATTGCGATCTCTTTTTCAAGGTTGCCAAACAGGGCCAACCTTTCGGGGATTACAATCTTTCCTTCTTGAACAGGTATCTTTTCTATCTGACCAA
Organism: uncultured Planctomycetaceae bacterium; assembly: GCA_903960945.1. Lineage (GTDB taxonomy): Bacteria > Planctomycetota > Planctomycetia > Gemmatales > Gemmataceae > UBA969. Next base: position 6,769 of record CAJCCR010000056.1, on the reverse strand, counting down.
AAAACAACCTGCGGAATACCCGAACATCCTTTTCGCTTGCGGGGGAATGTTCGAGCCTGTCGCTTAGTTTTTCAAGATGGTCTATACTCGTTAACCAGAGGCATGGATCAGGGCCAGGCGACATAAGTACTTGGGGGCAATGGCCCAATTGATCGATTACTTCGGGGGGAAGAGTGAGCATCCTTTTGCCTTCAAGCGCACGAGGATAAGTACCTGTCAGGGTCACGACAATTTTCGATTTTGCATCGGGAAGTTTGGGCCTGGCTTCTGGCAGAGGTTGCACATTGGCAACTGGCTCTTCTGATTGCAAAGTGGCATCTGCGGGAACTTTAACCACTACACCTTTTTCCAGTGGTGCTTCGGGCATTAATGCTGGATTAAGCTTGGCAATCTCAGGCCATCGCTTTTCATTTCCCAGAGTCTTTTTTGCTATCTCTTGGAAGTTTTCAGAATCAAACCGAACCAGATACAACTTGGAACCTGGTTGATTTACATCGATCAAGGAGAAGGATTCATTCCCCTTGGTTTTAATCTCGCTTTTCATTTCGAATTTGACGAATGGCGGCTTAACAGAACCCAAACCAAACCCAAAGGAGATGGTGCCATTCTTTGGCTCATCTGATTTGATGTTTGAAGATTTAATCCCACTGTAAATTCCTTCGAGAACTCTGGGCAGATCGATCGTCTGGGAAGGAACAGGGGCGGGTGCTGGGGTTTTACTATCGTCATGAATTTGAATGGGAAGCGTTGCTGGAGCGGCTTTCTTCTCTTCAACAACCGGAGTTTTGGTTTCTTCCAGTACTGGTATTAACGCAGGCACGGGTATTAACGTAGGTGTCAAGGATGGTGCGGGGGGAAACAGAGGAAGCGTAGGTTCTTCCTTCATGGGTTGAAATTGCACCGGCTGGATTTCTTCTTTCTGAAGCAACGGTGGCTCTTTTGATTCTTCCACAAGAATGTTTTGCGCCTTACTTTCCGCAACTTTTTTGGGAATCATCCCAGGCGAGGGCAGATGCCCTTGTTCCTGCAACAACATTGTTGTGATTATTTTTGCATGCGTATGTCTGTTCATGTGCACTGCGGCATGGCTTACGCCATTCTTATTAAGTATTAATCCGGATGCAAAAATAAGTAGTAATCCTGCAAAACCCATCGATGCTAGTTTCAACATGATTCACCTTCCATGGCAATGCCAGGAACAAAAGAAAACTACACTTTTTTAGCTGCCCGCAATTTCGCACTGCGCGATCTTGCATTTCGATTTTCTTCTTCTTCGCCCGCTTGCACCGGTTTTCGTGTTAGAGCAAGGTACCTGCTGGTATCTTTGAACGCAGCTTTTACTTTGCGATCTTCCAGCGAATGAAAACTAATGATTACAAGCCTTCCTTCGGGCTTCAAACAGTAAGGGGCAAGCTGTAAGAAACTATCAAGCGATTCCATTTCGCAATTGACTGCAATGCGGAAGGCTTGAAAAGTGCGGGTTGCGGGATCGATTTTTCCTGAACGGGGAACACACCTGCGTACTAATTCTGCGAGGTCGGTGGTGGTTCGTATGGAGTTTATTTTACGCTCAAGCACTATAGCCTTGGCTATTCTTCTACTAAACCGTTCTTCACCCAGTTGAAAAATCAAATCTGCGAGACTGCGTTCATCAAGCTGAGCTACCAGTGCGGAAGCTGGCATGCCCCGGGTAGGATCCAATCGCATATCTAATGGGCCTTCTCTTTGAAAACTTAAGCCCCGCGCGCTGTCATCAAGTTGATCCGAACAAATTCCAAGATCTGCAAGGATCCCATCCACTGCGGGGATATTTAGTTCATCGAGTACTTGGCGCAGCTGATCAAAGGAAGCATGAACAAAAGTAATGTTGGGGTTGGTGAGCCTTTTTTTGGCAGTTTCAATCATGAAGGGATCGCAATCGAGAGAAATCATTTTGCCAGTGGGCCCGATTTTTTCTGCGATCAAACGGGTATGGCCACCCGCTCCTAAAGTTGCATCAACGATGATCTGCCCGGGTTGCGGATCGAGCCAATGAAGAACCTCTGCAGGAAGCACGCTAGCATGCTTGGTGGCAAGTGGTTCGGAATTATCAGTATTATCAGCAGTGGGAAGATCCCTATCCAAGGCAAACATCCTGAAAAAAGCCCTGCTATAAGTAAAAAGCAGGTAATGGGGCGGGATGCTAACCGGAGTTGGGAAAAAAAAACAGCCCTTCTGTGCGCTGGGAAGGCAAGAAGGGCTGCTGGTGTTGAGGAATAGGATTTTAGGGCAATAAGGCAGGCTGGGAGGTCCGCCCGACGCCCTATGGCTCGCTGCTACGAGCCCGAATCCTTCCTACTGGTACTGACTCCATCCAAAACTTGCAGACTAACTATTTCCCCTGAAATGCCCCCTCGGCCACACTATCGAAGCGGGGCGAGTTTTCAGCGAGGTATTGTTTCCAACGGCTAAAGTCCCAGAGTTCCAAGTGATCTCGAACTCCGATAAGGACTACTTCGCGATCCAAGTTGGCGAATTGAGCCAACCTTTCGGGGATCAGCATTCTGCCTGCCTTGTCGATTTCCACCGATTCGGTCTGGGCAAAATATAATCTTCTGAATACCCGGCCTTCACCATCAGTTGCGGGTACTGCATCCATTCTTTCAGCAAGGGCTTCCAAGCCACTTTGCGTGTATAACCAAAGGCACTTGTCGGGTCCTGGAGTTACAAACACCATGTCCGGATTTTGCATCACATCCCGCACTTTGCGGGGCAACGCCAAACGCTTTTTATCGTCTAACGTGCGTTCGTGCGTTCCGGTTAATAACATGGGCCTTTTCACTCAATTCATTGCTGGTTTAGCAATAAAAGAGGCATCCTTGCCTTTTCCCACCAAGCTCCACTTGGCTCCACAGTTCCCCACTATATTTGTTTTATTCTCCACCGCAAGCATTTTCTTCCCAGAAATTAAAATATTTTTAAACCGGTCTTTTATCCCTTCTTCTTGCTTACCTCTTAGAACTGCAATAACCGGTAAATAGCCCCCAGACCCTTTGTTTTTACTAATATGGATCTTGATTGTCTTTTAAGTGTGGCAGGTATCGTTTGCTTAGTCTTTAGGATCAATTAGATTCTTCGGATTGTTTTGTTTTTATGGTTTAAAGCAACCCTTTCATACGTTCATTTGTTTGATACCTTGCTCCAAAACCTTGTTGATTACTTTGAAATATGCGATAATATATAGTTGTTAAACATTGGATAAGGTGTTCATTCTTGGTTGTTAGCCCCCATACAATTAATTTTGGAATTATCCTTCCACAAGTTATTTATCGTTTGCGATGTGCAGTTTTATAGAGGTGAATGATTAATATTTTTAACGAGTCACACACTCCAGTAGCTACTGAAACTTTTGAGCCTGTAACTAAGGTTCTGGAAACGGTTGTAGCGCCTACCGGACGGCTTGAAATCCCCAAGGCAGCACAACCTATCAAACTTGATAAGCGCTATGTGTTTGCCCTAGGCCTTGTGCACTGCTTGGCGCTGTTGGCGGTTATCCCTTGGTTTTACAGTTTGACGGGTTTGCTTGTGGGCATCGCTGGGATTTTCGTATTTGCGATGATGGGAATAAATATTGGTTACCATCGATTGCTGACCCACCGTGGGTTTACATGCCCCAAATGGCTCGAGCACACCTTGGCGTTGTTGGGGATTTGCACCCTGCAGGATTCTCCCGCCCGTTGGGTGGCTATTCATCGATTGCACCATAAAGATTCCGATGAGCAACCAGATCCGCATTCTCCACTTGTTAGTGCATACTGGGGGCATATTGGCTGGCTGTTTGTTCGCAATCGAGAGTTTCACAAGGTCAAGCATTTCGAGTGCTATGTTCGCGATTTACTGCGTGATCCGTTCTATCTGAAACTTGAACGAAATTCTTTATGGCTGGGTGTTTATGTTTTGCATGCTTTGTTGTTTTTGGTTGCTGGATACGCTGTTGGTTGGTTTATGATGGGCACTTTAGATGGTTCACTTCAGATGGGCCTAAGCTTTTTGGTTTGGGGTGTATTCGTGCGAACGGTATTTGTTTTACATAGCACCTGGGCCGTCAATTCAATTTCGCATCTTTGGGGCTATCGCAATTATAAAACCACTGATAACAGCCGTAACAACTGGCTGGTTACCTTGATTTCGCATGGTGAAGGTTGGCACAACAACCATCATGCAGAACAGATGTCTGCATCGCATGGGCACCTATGGTATGAGTTCGATCTTTCGTGGTGGGTGATTCGAGGTTTTGAGAGCGTAGGGTTGGCTAAGAAAGTGGTTAGGCCACGCTGTTGGAAAACAGCTAAAGAGCCCCAAAACAATTTCGAAGCAGAATCAATTTCCTAAGTTTCAATTGTTTAACTGTTAGACACCATTTTAAGCAAGCCATTGCTGTGCTAGAGATTTCATTTTAATTAGCATTGCAGTGGGTTCCTTAGGGCCTTCGTATTCGAGCGAAACCCAACCCTTGTAGTTGCTTGATTTAAGTACCTTGTAGCAATTCTCAAGATCAAAATCCTTTGGTTTCCCCTGTTCATCGAAGCCATGAAACTTGGCACTGCAAACCTTGCGAGCATGTTTGAACATAATGGGTAGGCCTGCGGTGCGTTCTGGTTCAGATTTGAAAAGGCCGAAGTCGGGGCAGGAGCTAATGTTTGATCCAACTGCCTCGATAATTTTTGCGACTTTCACTGGGTCTGCGCTGATACCAAAATGATTTTCAATGATGATCTCTACACCTTTATCTTTGCCTAGTGCTGCAAGCTTTTTGTATTGCTCGATGGTTATTGCAAGATCCCAATCGGATTTTTCGGGGGTGCCTGTGTTCACTCGCATTGAGGGAATGCCAAGTTTTTCTGCAACGCTTATAAGTTCTACAAAGCGTTTGAAATCCTCTGCTCTTTTAGTTTCATCTGCACGGGCAAGGTTTACACCCTTCATGTTGTCGCTAAGGTGGATGTAGTTATAGCCTTTGTCTTTTCCAAGTTTTTTAAGATCGAGAAGGTAATCGTTTTCGAGGTTTGCCAAATGAGCGCTAGAGAGTTCGAAGTTAGATATGCCGATTTGAGCTTGGGCAACTTCCATCACTTTTTCGAGTTTCCACTCTGCTAGTTCGAACTCGGGTTTGCCGTAGCGGGTGTTGGGAAAATAGTTATGAAACGACCAAGTAGAGATAGCAATTTTGTCAGATGTTTTCTGGGAGAAAGCCTGAGTAGGGAAAGAGGCGGTTGTAAGGGGTGCGATTGCCAGCGAGGTTAGAAAATTTCTGCGATTTAGCATGATAGTTAGCCCTTTGCTTTTTTGATGAGGGAGAGCATTTTTCCCGCTTCTGAGTTTTTATAAAACGGATCGAGAGGAAAGCAACCAGAGATCAAACCATTTCGTGGGCCGGTTGTGCAATCGCTGAAGGTTCTGCAAATACGCTTGCGATCAAGAGGTTTTCCCGCAAGTATATCAAGTGGCATATCAGGATAGCTAAGCACCATTCTTCCTAACCCGACGGAATCCACCATGCCTTGTCCCACAACTGCTTGTGCCACTTTGGGCAACCAATCTTGTAGGTAGGAAAAGCCGGAGCCGATGATCATCATTTCTGGTACTGCTTCTTTCAACGCCTTGTTAATTGCGATGTGCCTAGCAACTCCTACCAGCGGATCTTCTGGGGGGAGGTAGCCATCGGATGGCGGGAATAGGGCAGGGCGCTGTACATGCGGATTGTAATAGGGGCTTGCAAAGGTGGTGCAAACCAAGGGTATGCCCAATTGCAGGCACAGCTTTAAAAAGGCAATCGGTTCTTCTAATTTCACACCTTGGATTGAGCCATCGCCCCCCCAAGCATAAGGATAAGGTCCATTGTTCCAAGCCTCTGGTTCGCCGATGCCATCTGTGCCGGGCTTAAAGGGAATGGTGTCGAAAGCGCTAAGTCTTACGCCTATGAGAAGCCCAGGTGCAACTGCTTTGATGCCCGCAACCACCTCTCTGAGAAAGCGGGTACGGTTTTCGAAGCTGCCTCCAAATTTACCCTTGCGATCAACTGCGCTTAGAAATTCATGCCCCAAATACCCATGGCAATGTTTGACATCGACGAAATCAAAACCTGCCTGGTGGGCAAGCTTTGCAGCAGCAATAAAGTCGTCGATGAGGGTGGAAAGTTCATCATCAGAAAACATCTGATGATCGCCTTCGATGGGGTAGCGTTTTTCAACGATGGGGTGCCTGTAAAGGATGCGGGGCTCTATTTTCTTTTTATCGTTGGGGCGGGCAAATCTTCCCGAGTGGGTAAGTTGCAAACCGATAAGAAGATCTGAAGTATTCTGGCCCGCTTCGATATGCCCTTGGATGATTTCTTCACGCAGGGAAATGAAATCGGAAAGATACTTTTGCTGCATGACAAGTTGATTAGGGTTTGCCCTGCCGTCGTGCCTGACAGCAACAGCTTCACCGCCCCAGATAAGCTTTGCGCCACTCAGGCCGAACCTGCGCCAGCGTCTGCGTACAAGATCGTTTGGCCTGCCATCAGTTTCCGCATCCCAGCCTTCCATGGGGAGGATGGAAAAGCGATTACCCACGGTTTTAGAACCCGCAAGAAAAGGTTTGCCCAGTGGTGAGATATTCCCGGGGGAGAGTTCTTCGTCAAAGGGGATAATCGCATCCACCTTTTTAAGGTATTCGCGAAAATCTTCAGAGGTTTTAAGAGTATTTACCCTAGTGATTGCGTTCAAGAAACCTCCCTGATGAAAGCATC
>CAJCCR010000055.1 GCA_903960945.1 uncultured Planctomycetaceae bacterium | reverse complement strand
CGCTTCAGGCTTGTAGGATAAGGATTGCATATTTTCACAAGCCTGAAGCGCAAGCGAAGGAAATCTAACCTCTTATATCCAAAGAATTAGTTTTTGGCAGCAGTATTGTTGCTGAAACAGGCATTCCACCAACTTTGGTTAAGATCATTATAACTTTGAATTGAGTAATGCCTTGAAAGAGCACTTTCGTAGCCATTCTTTAAGCCATCTTTCATGAATTCACTAAAGGCTTGCGGGCCTTTCAATCGGGTCAGATAATCCACCAGCGAAACGCTTTGGGCATAAAACGGGCCCACAAGTTTGGGCTCGGGATAATCCGCCATCTGCATCAAACGCGAAACATGAAACAACGTATTCTCGCGCGCATGCTTAGGCAGGTTATCAAGATGCTTTTGAATGCGGTTTTTCGGCTCTGCAAGCACAGCCATGCCTTCATCCGCCCATCGAGGCACCGGTTGCTCGCCCAACCTGCCTGCAAGAACCACATGGGTTGTCTCGTGGGGAAGAACGCCCGTCATCATATTAGCGTCATCGGTATGTAGGTCAATTCTGCGTGAAAGGACGCGAATCCCTTCTGTTTTTAAAGTGGTATGACCAGGTGAAACAGCAGGAGCTCCGGTTGATTTCGCATATTCCTGTGCTGTGGAATGTAGATAGATTTCGCAAATGGGTGTCCAATCATTTCCAACGGATCCAAACCATTTCATCCCAGCTTCCGCCCTGCAAGCTTCCGAAGATTTTGCAACCTGTGTGGCATCGGCCTGGTTTAGATGGTGCCAAACCCTAAAGTTTTTTGTCTCTGCAAGATACCAATTCCCCTGATAGGGCCCGGTATGCTTCACTTCCACCACGGGGATATTTGCTTGCTGCGGATTGATTGCGCCTATTTCCTGTTTACGCTGATCGATATTTTGTAGCAGGCTGTTTCCAAACGATTGCAATTGCGGAGCCATGGAAAGACTGACTCGGATTTCATTTTCCCACAACGGATCGAGTTTAGTATTCTGGCGCTGATTCATCGCTTCAACCACCGAATACAATCTGCAATACGCCCAGCGTTCTACGCTTTGTGGCATAACCTTGGGTTCTAGCCTATAAGCTTCCTCATAAAGCTTAGAAGCCAACCTGAAGTTTTTTCCTGCAAATTCTTTCTCCGCTTGATCCAACCTCAACCGGGCATCGTAATAACGCTGGGTATTGGTAAACGAAAAAGGGTTATCCTCGTTGGCATCTTCAATTTTGCCTCTGACCTTAGGAGCGTCCTGCGCTTTTTTGGGCTGCTCCACAGTTTTTGTAGGCGCAACAAACTTACTTAGCGCTGAAGCAATGGCAGAAGTTGGTGCAGTTGCTGGTGCTGGTGCTGGTGCAGTTGCTGGCGCAGTTGCTGGCGCAGTTGCTGGCGCAGTTGCTGGCGTTCCTTGGGCAATCCCTGAATCCAGTATTTGCAAGCGCTTTTCATACTTGGAAATTTCTTCAGTCAGCCCCTTGGCCTGAAGATCCCGAATATGTCCTTGGTATGCGTTATGAAGTAATTGCAAATATTCCTTGTTGCCATCGATTGAGGCAATCTGCGCTTCAAGGATGAAGACAGCAGCTTGATAATTACCTTTTTTAAAGTGATCCTGCCCTTCGAGCAGGGCTTTTTGAACTGCAAGAATTTTCTGAAATTTTGCATCTGTATCTGCTGCAGAAATCAACTGGGCAAAAGGGATGGCAACAAAAATACAAACAGCAAGCAATAGTTTCGAGGTATTCATAACGAGCATCCATGCTCCCGAACAATGGTTTAAAAACCTGTTCAATAATCAAAAGAAGTCTGAAGAGAACCTTGGTTTCAAGGGGCCCTTATTCTTCCGGAATGGTGCAATCTTTACTAATCGATTGCTCCCGAATTTAGGTGAATTCGAAGGCATCTTGCCTGACAAAATCACCCAAGCGGGCACAGGGTAGGAATGATTGCAGGGAAATACAAGGCGAGTTCGCTCGGGGCGAAAAAGAAACTCCCCCTGTTACCTATTTTTACACGCAACTCCCCCACCTTCACCCAAACTAATGGAGGCCCTACTTTTTTCACCTTTAGTCGGCCGAAAAGATGGCTCACACTAAATTTCCTAATGTTTGCAAGCATAAAAATACGAATTAATGATTAACTGTATTTGTTTGCATACAGAAAATCGTGTGAAGAAGTGCTTTAGGATTTCAATCCTTATGGAAAATTTCCAGCTTCCTTCAGGCGAAAGCTTCCCAAGGCTTTACCTGAAAGATTCCGAATCAGACTCAATGGACGAGTGCATTGTCAATTATGCATCCGAGCATTACGACATAAGTATGAGTTTGAAAGATCCATTGCACCCATCTTTTAGTGTTTTTCTAGAATCCTTGAAAAGAGAATGCACCAAACGCGGATTGCGCTTTTTGCTGGTGCACGAAGCCATGGTTGCAGAAACCATTGAAAAGATTCGCATAGGAAAACTAACCTCGGGATTTCACCTCGATTTTTTTTCGCTCTGGCATGAAGTAAACGAACCTTTTGCAAAGCTAGCGCAAACCATTCAAGACTGCGGTGGCAAACCAATCAACTCGCCCTATCGCTCTCGTTTATTCACCGACAAGGCAGCAAGCCATTTTGAACTGACCAAGAATTATCTAGGAGTTCCAAGATCTTTGATACTCCGCCCAGGCTTACCTGAAAAAACAATTAAGCAGATGATTATCGGGTTCCTTAGCAAGAAGAATTCAAACAGAGAGGGTGGGTTGTTCCTGAAAAAAGGGAACGGGTTTGGTAATAAAGGGGTAACCCATATCAAAACTGCGCTCCTTGATGAATTGATTCCTCAAGTGCAAAACGCTTTAGCATCAGACCCCTCAGATTCCTACCTTCTGCAAGAAGAAGTCCATTGTGGATACATGCAAACCAACCAAGGTCTGACACGCCCAGCATACTGGCGTATCATTTATTGCTTGGGTGATTTTCATGCGTTTTGGTGGAAACCCGCAGAGTATTGCGCACCAGACGAAAAAAGTTACATCCCTCTGGAAGCCTCAGAAATTCGTGCTTTCCGCTTGCAACCGCTTTTAGATTTCGCAGAAGAGCTCAAAGAATTAAGCGGCCTCGATTGGTTTTCTACAGAGATTTGTCTCCACGAAAAACCTTCGTACTCCAAGCATCAGATACGCTCGGAAAATGGCTCGATGCTTCCCCTCATTGCAATCGATTATTTTAAT
>CAJCCR010000054.1 GCA_903960945.1 uncultured Planctomycetaceae bacterium | reverse complement strand
CATTGAACATGCTTCAGGTTCTAAAACTGTTTTGGTAGACCAGCGTAAAGTTAACAAGGTTGGCTTTGTCTCCCTTGGCAAATTTGAGTTCAAAAAAGAGGCTGCAGCAACTGTTCTTATCACCAATACCAAAACCAATGGCCATGTGGTGGCCGATGCGGTGCAGTTTATTCCAATCCCTTAATTTACTTAAAATTAGCTGGAGTCATTTCGCCCATGACCCGATCTTTTATCCAGTTATGGACTCGTGCAGAGTTCGAGGTTTGGAAATCCGCACCCAATAGCCCCCTTATCTATGCTGCAAGTAATCAATTTAAACAACGAGGCATAACCAAAGGCGATCAGCTCTTTATCGTAGCTTGCTTTGCAGATGCATTGCATCTCATGGGCTGCCTAAAGGTTGAAATTGGAACCTTGAACGCAGTTGAAGCTAAAAATCTACTCCCTAAAGACGCGCATACATGGGCTAAAGATTATGTCTTTCATGATCGATCACTCAACACCCGAATGCGGTTTGATTTACATGTCTCCGTAAGTGTACTTACTTCTTTTCGGTTTGCAGATGGCACCAACCCAAAGTTCAAAGGAGATGGTTTCGAATTCAAACCTGATCCTCAAACTTTCAGAGGAGTTCGCGAACTTTCCTCTAATACTGCCATCAATCTTGCCAAGCTTCTTGGTTGTAAAGAATCCCCACAGAACGAAGTGAAATCTGTCGAATCAGAAAAAATCAAAGCATTAAGTATTAGGCAGCCATATGCAGAGCGGATACTGCGGGGTGATAAGAAAATTGAGTATCGAACTTGGCCCACGACGCATCGGGGCAAGATTTATATCTATGCAGCAAAGACGCCTGTGCAACTTCCCGGGCATGAAGATCCGTTGGATCCTTTAAAGTTGCCTCGTGGGGTTTTGGTAGGCACTGTGGAAATTGTTGATTGTAAAAAAGGCGAAAAGTATTTTGAATGGGCTTTACGAAATTCGGTTAGGTTCGACCCACCCCGAACTTTTAATGCTTTCCCCCAGGCAGGCTACTTCTACCCCTTCGGTAAACCATGATGTAATTATCAAATTTAGGTTCTTCTAATTTTCTTGTTACTGTTAAAGCCAATCCATTGTGGTGGACATTTTAATTTCCTTTACTTTTTTCTACTTTTCCCCTTTTTTCGCTAGCCAGAGGAAAATTCGCTTCGCGCGTTTGGGTTTCAAAATATACGATTTACTTTTGTTCCTGCCATGCGCAAATCGGGATCCTATTTTTATTATGGTGCTTAAACTGTTAATTTTTTTCCATTAGACAAAAGATAATCTAGTATTTTGACTATTTCTTAATTTATTTGGTTTTTATTGACCAATACTTGTAATCCATTCCGCTTATTAAATATTGAGGGTAATAATTTTACATTTTGAATAAAGTAGGCCAATGAAAAGAATTAAAAAAGGATTTACCCTAATTGAGCTTTTGGTTGTGATTTCCATCATAGGCATCTTAATTGGGTTGTTGTTGCCTGCGGTGCAGAAGGTGCGCGAAGCAGCTGTTCGTCTTCAATGCGTAAATAATCTTAAAAATTTAACTCTTGCTTGTCATAACCATGTAGATGCCATGCTTACATTTCCAATTGATGATGATGGATGTGTATTAAATCCTCCTACATTTCAACCATTAACCTTTTACACTAGTCTCTTGCCTTATATAGAGCAAAAAGATAATTCGCCGTTGTCGCCAAAGCCTATCAAGCTATTTTTATGCCCCGCAAGAAGAGGTGTGGATGTGGGGCCAAAAAATGATTATGGATCAGCTCACCATGTTAATTGGTCTGGTATTCAAGGTTGGTACACTATCCTTGGTGGGCCTTATCTTTATGCAGAAGGGATTCCTGCAATATTTTTTAATTTACCAAAACATTTTCCCCCTGATTTTAACAAAATAACTGATGGTACCTCTAATACGCTATTAATTGCCCATAAAGGTGTTGCCCGAAAGTATTATAATGGTGGCAGTCCGCCAGCTTATGGTCAAACCCGCACTGATATATCTTGGTCATCCGGGGACCATTGGGAACATAAACGCAGCCCCGATTACCTTGTACCTGAAGATTATGATGATCTTAATATGCAATATTATTTTTCTTCACCCCATTCTGGTTCAATGCCTTGTTCCTTTGCAGATGGCTCCATTCGATCGGTACGTTATGGTATAAATACTAACCAACTTCGAAGGCTATGGACTTATAACGATGGTGCTACCTTGCCAGCCGATTTGGAAACTAACTAATAATTTAAGGATAAATTAAATGCGCTTCATTTTATTATTTCTGTTATTACCCTTATTTATAGGGTGTGATTCAAAACCATTGCCTGTAAATGAATCTAATCTCCCTACTGTTGGCATTCCACCTCCACCACCTATCAGTATGATGGAAAAAAAAGAGGACAATTACTCAAATGGCATAAATTCCAAAAAACAATGATGTTTTGGTATGGGAGGTATATTAGCCGAAAGCAATTTCTTTACCCAGTATACATGTAAACGGAAGCCCGAAATGAAGAAGGCTTACGTTTCAGGCTTGTAAGGCTTGTAAGGCTAGAAAGGTTGTGGGAAGCATTTAATGGGGCTCTTCGGTCGTTAAAAATGTCGGAGTTGATTAAATTATTCCCAAAATTCTACCCGCCCCTTCGGATATTTATCGGAACAGTAAGAACCGTGGCTATGATTTGGTTAAATGGCGAATGTTTTCACCATAACACAAAGGATAAAGCTAGTATTTTGACTATTTCTTAATTTATTTAATTTTTATTGGCCAATTTCTGCAATCCATTCCGCTTATTAATCATTAAGGTTAGTAATTTTACATTTTGAATAAAGCAGGCCAATGAAGAGAATTAAAAAAGCATTTACCCTAATTGAGCTTTTGGTTGTGATTTCCATCATAGGCATCTTAATTGGGTTGTTGTTGCCTGCGGTGCAGAAGGTGCGCGAAGCTGCAAGTAGGATTCAATGTGCGAATAATATGAAGCAGTTAGGTTTAGCGATGCACAACTTTGCTGGTACCTTTGATGGCAAATTACCAACGATAACCCATCAAGTAGCCGCCGGAAGTAATGGCAGTGTGATGGTTGCTTTAATGCCTTATTTAGAACAAGAAAATCTTTACAAGGCATATAGTATCCCAGCAAATATGACTCTACCCGCTGCACCTTCTGGCCCTCCCACAAAATACAATGCTATGGTTATTAAGATGCCTTTTGTTTGCCCTTCGGATTATTCTGCCTCCACGGGTACAGGGCCAAGTGGTTGGGCAGGTACTTCTTATATTGGCAATGCATTTCTTTTCTCTAAACTTGGTTGGTTTACAGTGGATGATCCTACGATTTCAAATTATCGGATAAGTACGATTCCAGATGGTAATTCTAATACTGTGGCTTTCGCAGAACGAGTGATTGTTAGTAATCCAACCTATCATCAATTCGGCCTAACTACCAATAATCGCGATATGGCTTATACTTCTGGTGGAGTCGTAGCCTCAGGTCCTTTTATTGGAATACCTTGCGAACATTATAACTACCCTGCATTTGGTATATATGAAAGCAGTTATCCATTATTTTTTGACATGGACATGTGGTACTTTACGCATAAAGTAGGCTTACAAATTAATCCAGGCCCAGCGAAATTAGTCTATTGGCCTGATGTTTCAGGACCTTCGTATTGGGGCTCTAATGCTGGTCATGCTTCTGTCGTCCAACTAACGATGATGGATGGCAGTGTTCGCCATGTTACTGAACAAATTAATATGAAGACTTTTTGGCTTGCGGTAATCCCGTTTGATGGATTAGTGATCCCATCAGATTGGAATAATTAGGTAAATAATTTTAACCATGAGCGATAATAAAGAAGAACTTAAAGATTTTATTG
>CAJCCR010000053.1 GCA_903960945.1 uncultured Planctomycetaceae bacterium | reverse complement strand
TCAGATAGTTGAAGCGAAGGAAAACGAGTTTGCTTGCCATGAAGTTCTGCAGCGAGTTGGTCTGCGGAAATGGAGTTGGAATAATCAGCACCAGGCTTGGCTTTAAGGTTGGCAGCGGTAAGCCAAGTATCTGCGCCACTATGCCCGCCTTGACTATTGGGATGGCCCATACCAGAAAGCACGGTGAAATCTGAACGGTGCTCTTTCATCACTTCCAGTGTTGGTGAAAAAGTATACTTCTCGCCCGAAGTTGCAGGCACCCATTCAAGAATGTTCACACCATTGGGAATGTAGCAGCAAATCATCCTTGGATGTGGTGCAGCAGATTTGTCCCAAGGTTTGAAAGTGGAGGGCGCTGCAGAAATTGAAGGCGTCATTGCTTCCAGCAAGGGCAGGGTGAGTGCAGCACCAGCAGCCCTAAGCACATGACGGCGAGATAACGGACGGTGAAAAAAGGAAGGCATGATTCTAATCTCCGATGAAATTCACAATGGCTTATTTCGTCGCAAACGCTTCGCTCGCAACAATAAAGTTCGCAAGCGACTTGAGTGTATATTTATTCTGCTTCATATCAGCGATGGCTGCCTTGACTGCCGGTTGATCAGAAAGCCCCAGCTCCCGCCCGTAGGCATATGTCATGAGCTTACTTGCCAAACAACCAAGGAACAAGTCTTCTTTAGCTAGTATTGCCTGTTGTAAACCAGTAACGCCTGCAATTTCGGTACCATCGGGCATGATGGAAGAAGAATCAATAACGGGATCATTTTTACCGACTCTTCCTTTGTAGCCAAACCCCTCCTGATCACGCCATTCACCCGCTGCATCGAAATTTTCGAGGGCAAAACCGAGAGGGTCGATTTTATTATGGCACCGGGCACATTGATCCAACTGGCGATGAATTTCGAGCCTCTTCCGCACGGTGGCTTTGTCAATCCCCGGCACCTTCGGAGCGATCTCGCCAGCATTGGCCACGGGTAGGCCGGGGTCTATTCCCATCAGGTTTTTCAAAACCCAAGTGCCCCGCTTCACAGGAGAAGTACGGGTGCCATTAGAAGTTGTGGTAAGAATTGATGCTTGGGTAACAATGCCACCGCGATGCGCAGAAGGGGGAACTTCAACCTTGCGGAAGTGATCGCCTTTAACGCCATTGATGTTGTAAAAGCGCGCAAGCCTTTCATTGATGACCACAAAGTCGGACTTGATGAGATTTCTGGCATCGAGATCGTTGAGCAAAATTTCGCGGAAGAAGGATTCCGATTCTGCAACAATAGAAAGTTCAAGATGGCGATCATATTGGGGATAAAGATCACTTGCAGGCGGGTTGTTACCAACATCGCGAAGGCCCAACCATTGGCCTGCAAAATTACGGATCAATGCCTCAGCCTTGGGGCTCTTTAGCATGCGATCTACTTGCTGTTCAAGAATAAGCTTTTCACGAATCTTGCCTGAATCTGCAAGCTTGGAAAGTTCTTCATCAGGCATAGTAGACCAAAGAAAATAACTCAGCCTGCTTGCAAGTTGATGGCTGGTAAGGGGTGTTGCTTTATCTGAGGCGCCCGCACTTTGGGGCTCTGCAAGGAAAAGAAAATTGGGGGAAGCCATCACTGCAATAAGAGGCAGCTTGATCGCTTCGACAAAGGTTTTTTCTTTTCGTGCAGACGAGTAAAGAGAAAGTTTCGCATCAATTTCCGTAGGCAAAACGGGCCTACGATAGGCATTACGCATGAAGCGGGTAAGCACTTCCCGAGCGTATTCTTGTTCATTGGTAGCCTTGTTAGGCGAGTCGAACAAAATGCGTGAATGTGTTTGTGGAGGCCAAGATTCATAGATCGGGCCTTCGATTTCGAACCAATCAATTAAAAGCTCTGGGCGGGCGAAGGTGTCTCTGTTTTGCATCCAGAAGTTTTCAAGCGCAGAGGGAATGGTGTAAGCGTAATCAAAAAAGATACCTGCGGATTCGGTGGTGAAGCGAATATTGAACTCATGGGTTTTAGGTTTATCAATAGAGCCTGGGACATCGAACTCCGCCATCACTTTAGGGGTTGGGCCAAGTTGCTGGCTGAACTTGATACGAGCGGGGCCATAATCATAACGCCTATCTTCCTCGAAATGTTTCATGTCGTTTTCAAAAGCTTGCAGATGCCATTTGGCACGATCGGGTTGCTTGGCATCTTGCTCTTCTTGGCGCTTTTTAAGAATCTTTGATGCGGTTTCTACAACCTGAGCCCGGTTGGGAATGCGAGTTGCTGCATGAACACGAACCGTATAAATGCCTGCGGTGGGAACGCGAAAATCACGGGCATGCACCGAACCAGCGGCATGATGCATTACAACCCATGCCCCTTCCTGAAGATTTTGCCCGCCATTAACCAGCGGATTATTCTTAGGATCCAGGCGCTTGCGCACCCGGTCATTGGCATTGATAGTGGGCTCGAAATGCCATTTGATCATTTTGGGTTGCTCGCCCTCAATGAGTGCGCGGTCAAGGATTTGCTGGGCAGCCCCCAAATACATTTCAAGATGAAGGGGCGAAAGGGTTAGGGCACCACCATTGTTGTCGAACCCTGCTGCGGGCGGATCCTGAGGAAACGCAGAAGGATCAAAATCAACGCCTACAAGATCTGAAATCGTATTTTTGTATTCACTCCGATTAAGCCTGCGCAAAATCGGCGACCTTTCCCGCTTGACCAACTCCGCAGCAACAGCTTGTTCCGTGATCCAATCGATAACGGATGCAACAGCCTTGGGATCGGGTTGTTTTTCCTTTTTAGGGGGCATCTCATGGCTGTTAAGGACGTTAACCACTTCCCGCCATTTGGATCGGGTTGCAGGATCAGAAAAATCAATCGATAAAAGTTTGGGATCGGTGGCGAAGCTTCCTTTGGGTTTTTCGCCGGTATGGCACTGGTTGCAGTGTGATTTAAAAAAAGGGGCCAAAACCCGGTCATACCCGGGTTGATCACCCGCTGCAGCCAACTCAAAAGTATCTGCACGCATCAAAAGCGTAATAATCGTTAAAATGCAAAATAGGCGAAGACGCATGGCTAAGAAAATCTCCAGAGGAGGTGTCACTTTTCTCACATAAATTCGATAAATACATAGATAATTGTAGCATGATAATTATCTTAAAAAACAAGCAAACCCCCAATATTCCGCTGGTGCTTTGAATTACCCTAAGTTAAAATAATAATCAACTGCCTAGGGTCCTGCTTCTTTATTCCAACCAGATAGATTCATGAATACCAAAACCATTCAAAACACGATTAAGATTTCCATGATTGTTTTAGTGGGCCTGTTTTCCATGCCTTTGGCGTCCAAAGGTGAAGAAAAGATGCTTCCACCTGAAACTTCTATCGAGAAGGCAATCGACTATTACATCGAAGCCTCGTGGAAGGAAAAGAAGATAAAGCCCGCAGTTGCAGCTGACGATACTGTTTGGCTTAGGCGAGTCAGCCTAGATCTTGCAGGTAGAATCCCAACCGCCTCCGAAGCCAAAGCCTTTGCTGAAGACAAAGATCCCACCAAGAAACAAAAAACAATCGAAAGGCTGATCGCATCTCCTTTGCATCTGAGGCATCAGGCTCAGGAAATCGAAACATTCTTAATGAATGGTACCAAGGGTGCCATGAGTGAATACCTGACCAAGGCAATGACTGAAAACCGTTCGTGGGATCGCATTTTCAAAGAGATCATCTTGGCAGATGAATCCGATGCATCGAATAAAGGGTCCAGCGATTTTCTTAAAACACGCGTCAAGGATTTGGACAGGCTCACCAATGATGTAAGCGTGGCATTTTTTGGCGTGAATGTTTCATGCGCCCAATGCCATGACCACCCGCTGGTTGCAGATTGGAAGCAAGATCATTTCTACGGAATGAAAGCCTTCTTTTCGCGAACTTATGAAGTGGGCAATTTCCTTGCGGAAAAAGAATATGGCGTAGTGAAGTTCTTGCCAAACAAGGGCAAGGAAAAACAAGCAGACTTCATGTTCCTTACTGGCAAGACGGTAAAGCCCGCAGGCATGACAGAGCCCACCAAGGAAGAACTAAAAAAAGAAAAAGAGATGGTAGAGGAATGGAAGAAAAACAAAACCCAACCACCCAAGCCTAAAACTTCGACTCGGGCCATGTTGTTAGACCTCGCATTAAGTAATGGAGATCAAGATTTCTTTGCCAAGGCTTTTGTAAACCAAGTATGGAACCGATTTTATGGTTTTGGATTGGTCATGCCTTTGGATCAGATGCATTCGGAAAATCCCCCTAGTCATCCCGAATTGATGAATTGGCTAGCCAGGGACTTCGCAAACAATGGTTTTAACATCCCAAGATTGGTAAAAGGAATGGTTTCCAGCAAGGTTTATGGCCTATCGAGCCGATATGAAGGTGAGAGCACCCCGCTGGCAAAAGATTTTGCAATGGCCCGCCTGAAGCCTTTAACCCCAATGCAGATGGGGGTTTCGCTGCGCCTAGCAGGCCAATTCCTCACCGGAAATGATCAGGAAAAGAAGGTGGATGAAATTTCCCGTGGTTCCAGAGGACTAGCAGATCAGTTTGCCCAACCTACCGAAGATTTCCAAATCGGGGTTACCGAAGCATTATTCTTCAGCAACAGCAGTCGATTCCAGACAGAATGCTTAGGAGAAGGAAAAGATAAATTGGTGACAGCAATGACCAGCCTTGCAACCCCTGAAGAACAAGCTGACCTTGCGGTTTGGAGTGTTTTATCACGCGGGGCGACCTCGGATGAAAAAGCTGTTATCGCAGGTTATTTGAAAAAACATGGTGCTAATGCGCAGGATGCCAGCAAGCAGGTTTTATGGTCTTTGATGGCAAGCCCCGAATTCAGGTTTAATCACTAAAAAGAAAGCGAGTCTCTTCCAATGAATAAGATTCGGAAAAATTATTGTGGCTCGAATGAACACAATGTATCCCGCAGACAGTTTTTAGGATCTGCAGCAAGCGGCATAGCAGGTTCATCCCTTTTGGCCCAAAACGCCTTATCTGCTGAACTAAAAAAACAAGGCAAGAGTATGATTCTCTTGTGGCTTGCAGGTGGCGCCAGCCAGTTCGAAACATTCGATCCAAAACCAGGCGCAATTACCGGCGGACCCTTCCAGTCGATTCAAACTTCGACCCCCGGTGTGCGCATTTCCGAACTCATGCCAAAGATGGCTGCACGCTTTAAAGATACCTGCGTGATTCGTTCCCTGAACACCAAGAATGGCGATCACGGTAGCGCATCGCAATTAATGATGCGAGGCCGTAAGGATGAAGCATCGTTAAAGTACCCTGATATGGGTGCAGTTTTGGCTCGTGAATTGGGTAAGCCTGAAAGCCAGGTGCCTGATTATGTTTCCTTCTACCTGCAAAGCGAAGGTCGTAACTTCTCGGGCAGCGGATTCCTAGGCGCTCGCTTTGGCCCCATGGAACTTTCCAAAAGTGTAATGCCTGAAAACATCAATAAGCCTGATCATATCAGCGAAATTGATTTCCAAGATCGATTGGCTCTTCGCAACTTGTGGAGCAAGAACTTCGAAAAAGGCAGATCATCAGGCACTCTTGCCAGCCATCAGCAGGCATTTCTAAGAGTCAATGGCATCATGGATAGCCAGAAGCTTTTCGATGTGACCAAAGAACCCCAGAAAACCCGCAATCAATACGGACCAACTCAGTTTGCAGAACAGGTGCTTATCGCCCGCAGACTGGTTGAATCTGGCGTGCCATTCGTTCGTGTTGGTAGGGCTTGGTGGGATAGTCATGGCCAAAACTTTGAAACCCATCAGGAACTCGTACCCGAACTTGATCACGTAATGGCAACTTTGCTTACCGATCTCGAAGATCGGGGCATGTTGAAAAACACACTCGTGGTAACGCTCTCTGAATTCGGCAGAACTCCTGGAATTAATTCCAGCTTGGGTCGCGATCACTTTGCCAACGCTTGGAGCTGCTCGCTTTCCGGTTGTGGGATCAAGGGTGGTTCAGTGTATGGCAAGACCGATGAAAAGGGTGACAAGGTTGTGGAAGGCGAAATTGGGGCAGCAAGCCTCTTCGCAACCATCTACAAAGCATTGGGCATCAATCCCCAGAAGAATTATTATGTTGGCTCGCGCCCTGTACCACTCACTGACCCAGGCACCGAACCTGTCAAGGAAGTTTTGGCATAACCCTTAACGAGGCAATCATGAATTACACAAGTTACAAGGTTGATAAGAATCTGGGCAGGCAGGATATTCTTTTTGCAGTCGCCCGTATTCCAAACTCCACCAAGGCCTATGTTGCAGGCTCGGATTTCAAAATCCATGAAATCGATTTTGCCAATGCCAAGCCCGACCTTCGCTCCTTCCCTGCGCATGCAAGCTACATTACCGCATTGGTACTCAAGGATGACACCTTGGTTTCAGGCGCTTACGATGGCAAGCTTTCATGGTGGAAAGCATCCACGGGCGAAAAGATCAAAACTTTAGACGCTCATAAAAAATGGATCAGGCAGGCTGCTATCAGCCCCGATGGCAAACTTTTTGCCTCGGTCGCAGACGACATGGCACTCCGGATCTGGGATATCAAAGACGCAAAAATGGTGCGCGAGATGACCGGCGAACATAAGCCGCTCACCCCCAATGATTTTCAATCCATGCTTTATGCTTGCGCCTTCAACAGCGATGGTAAACTCGTTGCAACTGCTGATAAAACCGGACATATCGTTGTTTGGGAAACCCATACAGGCAAGAAAGTTGCAAGTATGGAAGCACCCATCATGTACACTTGGGATCCCAATGCCCGCAGGCATTCCATCGGCGGCCCCAGATCCGTTGCTTTCTCACCAGATTCCAAACTGCTCGCAGTGGGTGGCACAGGAAAAATCGGCAACATCGATCACTTAGAAGCCAATGGCCGCATCGAAGTTTTCAATTGGGAAAAGAGCGAACGAGTTCATGAATTTGTAACCGACAAATCCAAGGGCTTGGTCGAACACCTCGAGTTTCATCCCGAAGGAAATATCCTTTTGGGGGCGGGTGGCGCGGGCGAAGGATTCCTAGCCTTCATCGATCTCAAGGAAAAGAAGGTTGCCCATCAGGAAAAAGCTGCAATGAATATTCATGCCATTGCAAGCACCGATGGCATGAAGTCACTTCTGGCAGTTGGCCATCACAAGATACTACATTTTAAGACTGCATAGAATTTTTTAGTTCAAATAATAATAAAAGCCCCGAGTAACAACTTGGGGCTTTATTATTTAAATTGCTTTATTAGTAATCAGTTATTATCAGGCCGTCGCTGCGTTGGGCTAAAAGCGCAAGGGTTGCAGTTGGTATTCCAGGAACCAGTGCCCGAACGCTGGCATCGCAGAAAACAAACTGAACCACGCCGGAATGATAACTGCCAAACATGGAAGCATGGTTCGCCGTGGCCAATGCTGAAGAATCGGTAGGGCTGGTTGCCAAGGGATAACTTGGGCCTGCAACGCGGGTAAAATGCCATTCATGGTCGCCATTGTAAACGGAACCATCTCCGCCACCGCTTCCAATACCAACTCCAAACCATTTAGAAGGAATATGCTTTTCCCCAATAAGAAGAGTGTTACTGGTTCCGTCAGAAATATTGTTAAAGCTAAACTCGCCCATAATAGTACTATTAGGGGATCTTTTAGACATGCCATTGGCACCACTGCCATCCCGCCAATCGACCCAGCCGCCAACCCCTGCAACTGCAGTGTATCTTTCCTGACTACCAGAAACGGTATTATAATCAGAACAAGCCCCAGATGGACTTTCGCCTGAAGTGCTAACCCGGGTTGTTCTGGCGAAGGATGGGCAAAAGAAAGACTTTACTTCCTTAAGACGAGGATCACCATTAGTTGTCGGTTGTTGATAATACTGTTTAGTGGTATCGAATTGGTTATAAAGATTTTCTTGTTCCATATAAGGCAGAATTAAAACCGCCCAAGTCAAACCCGGATCAAAGGTACGGGAAGGTGGAAACACCCCAAAAGTGTTATGAAAACTGTGAATCGCAAGGCCCATTTGCTTGAGATTATTCTGACAGGTGGATTTTGAAGCTGCTTCACGAACTTTTTGCACTGCTGGTAAAAGCAATCCAATCAGGACAGCGATGATTGCTATCACCACCAAAAGTTCAATCAGGGTAAATCCTATTCTTGGGGCCTTCGTTTTCATAATGTTCTCACAAAATTGATTCGATTAAATAAGCTAATGTTCCACAATTCGCTCGATTTATTTACCGACTCCAGTTAGAAACAAAGGATATTCCTGTTCAAAGCTGTAGCAATGAGTCATTATTGTTATATTGAAATGAATTACTAAAAATAACAATGCTAATTAATCGAGTTATCTTGAAAGGTTTAACACCATGAATGGAAAATTTGTTTGTTTTCTTGTACTCTTATCGGGGTTGATTGGTTGTGATACCAATGAAAAACCAGTGTTTCCAGTTTATCCCGTCAAAGGCACGGTGAAATACGCTGATGGCAAACCCCTTACCGATGGCTGGATCGAGTTCACTTCCCAAGCGGGCGAAACCAAAGGCCGCAATTCCAACAGCAAGATCGATAAGGATGGCAGCTTCGAAATGGAAACCTTTGCCCGAGGCAAGGGAGCATACGCAGGCCCCGTAACCGCGGTAATCAGCGAACCTGCTTCGGAATTCGATCCTGAAACCGGTGGTGTGAAAAACTCAGGCGTCAAAGTTCTTGAGAAATACAAGAACTATGAAACCAGCGGCTTAAAATTTGACATCGATAAAAAAGATAACACCCTCAACATCATCATCGATCGAAAGTAAAACCCTTGTTTGACTCTGGTTTCCATTCACTCCCGTCTCTCTGCTTACAGAGTCAAGCACCCATGCTGAAGGCAGATTAGAAATCTCCAGCTTCGAATAAAACGATGGCACAATTCCATTCAAACCTTAATAGCACCAAGCCTTTGGCTCGATCCAACTAGGGCAAGGCGCAATAACATTTCACTTGGTTTTAATTGCAATCTAATGGGATTGCAGTCATATTGATTTCAGGCTTTTACTAATACAATTAAAGCCAACCTACCCGAAGTTGTTTTAGGATGCTTCCCCATGAAAAATTTTATCTTCTCTTTAATTACATTTTTTATTTTAAACACCTTGGCTTTCGCCCAAACGGGAGTATT
>CAJCCR010000052.1 GCA_903960945.1 uncultured Planctomycetaceae bacterium | reverse complement strand
TCTGCCACATAAAGATTGTTGACGGTATCAACTGCAATTTGCCACGGGCCATTAAAAGTCGCGGCAGTCCCTGTACCGTTAGTAATACCTGCTGTGCCATTACCCGCAACGATATCCCAGTAGTATTGAGCGGCAGGCGCCACGCTTACATTGAACGATTTTGTGGTGAAGTTGGTGCCATCAGAAACTTTAAGGGTGATCAGCGCGGTACCGGTGATATTCGCCTGATGTTTTAATGTGACTGTAAAATTTGGGTAGGTACCGGCAATGGTGATATCGGTGTTTAGGATCAAGTTGGTGTTGCTGCTGGTGCCTGTAACCACGACTCCGGTGGTGCCTTGGGGATCGCTAACGGTGAAGCTGATGGCGGCCTCGGTTACCGTTGTTGCTTCGGCATAATAACCAACGTTTGCCAGCGCAGTGGTGATGGTTGGCGCTGTGGCACTATTGGCAGCATTTACATAAATCGTTTTGGTATCGGTAAGCGGCGTGCCAGCAGAATCGCTTGCTGTTACTACCAACGAGGCTGCGCCTGTTGTGCTATTGGTGTAGGTAAGGCTGTTGAGGGTGGCATTTACATCGGCAAGGTTGCCTGCGATTGTCAAAGCATTGGTTCCGGAACCACTAACAACTGCTGCACCGGATGCGGTAGCTGAAGCAGTACCCGCGGTAGTGGCAACAGTGGTGGTAAAATTACCGGTGCTGGCGGGGGTTGGGGTATCGAGAAGTTCGATATCCAAGGCGCCAGAAAAGGCGAGGTTGGTGTTTTGCACAAAGCCTAGGGGAGCGCCCGAGGTTGTAGTGGGAACCACAAGGTTAGGAGCGGGAACGAGCCTTTCTTCTAGTTTCAAAAGATCCAGCTTGATCTGATTTTTATTCCACTTGGTGATTTTCCTACGGGAAACCTTCTTGGATATCTTGTTTAAAAAGCTGGATAAGAAATCGTTCATGAAAAGCTCCGTAACTATATACAAATTTATGACTTACAACAAAACAGTAGGGGGAAACTTTAATTACAGCACCCCGTACATTAAGGTGATCGTGGGGATTACAGGATAATTTCATGAAATAATTAGAATTTGGGAAATACTGGAGATTTGTTACGGTAAAGCTGTAAAAGCCAATTTACGAAGGATTGATCGAAATAAGGTTTTTGAGGCTTTAAACGCTCTGGCTAAGTGGTCTAGAACTCAGATTTTTCGTCAAACAGAAAAAAGTAATGGTAAACTGCACCCCTAAAAACCTGCAAAACCAAAGCCAAGAATCTTTACCGCTAAGACGCCAAGAACGCTAAGCAGCAGTAGGCAAGCTTGGATTTCTTTTCTTCCTTTGCGGTCTTAGCGTCTTGGCAGTGAGAATGCTTTTATTCTTTTAAGATTCTTTACTGCTAAGAGGTTTGGCAACTTACCCGCGGGATTTTAAAGCAAGTATTTAAGAAATGAGGAAAGAAGCCCGAAAAAGCTGTTATGATACACCTAGGATTCAGAAGCAAAATGATTAGGAGACTTTCATGCCTCGATTTATTCCATTTGACCAAGCTGCAGGGGCACTTCATGAATTGGTGGAAGGCTTGGTTCCTGGAGAAGAATTAGTTCTGACAGAAAAAGGAAAACCAAAAGTTATTGTAACGAAGCCCTCTGGTTCAAGTTGGCCATGTGAACCCGGCTCAGCCAAGAACACAAACCATTGGATGGCCAAGGATTTTGATGAGCCATTGGATGATTTTGCGGATCATTTGTAATGAACATTTTATTGGATACGCATACATTTTTATGGTTTTGGTGGGATGACCCCTTACTTGGTTCCCGCGCTAAAAATGTTATCCGTGATCCTGCCAATCGAAAATTAGTTAGCCTTGTTAGTTATTGGGAAGTAGCAATCAAATTAAGTCAAAAAAACTTGATTTGGGAGTTCCCTACAAAAGCTTCATGACTAAAAACATGCTATTGAATAATTTTGAAATACGTCCAATTTCAGAGGACCATTTGGCAGCATTGATTGACTTGCCATTTCACCATAAAGATCCATTTGACCGCATGCTGGTTGTTCAGGCCTTGCATGAAAATATACCAATCATCAGTAAGGATTTACAGTTTGATGCGTATGGTGTCTCCCGTATTTGGTAGCCCTTTTCTTTTTCTTCCTAACAAACCAAATCATGATAAAGCTTGCAGACAATGAAAATCTAAACCTGATTAATAGGGCTAGTTGGACGCGGTGCACTAATACAAGAATGTGCTAATTGGCTAGTGATTTGGAAAGCGTATAGGTCAAAACCTTCCCCGATTTGCAGAAAGC
>CAJCCR010000051.1 GCA_903960945.1 uncultured Planctomycetaceae bacterium | reverse complement strand
ATGGCGCATAGGTATCGCCCTAGCAATCACGATTATTGCGTTATCTGCGTACTTTTTACGATCAACGATCGGGCTAAGGGGCCAATCGGTTGCGGGGGTTATTTTCTTCTTTGGTCTAGTCGCTGTATTTTCTCAAAACCTAAGGGCGGTAAACTGGCATACCATCATCTGGGGGTTTTCTTTGCAGATGATCCTAGCTGTTTTGGTGCTCAAAGTTGAATTGGTTTACACCATTATTTCCGCTGTGGGTGGCGTGGTAAAAAAGTTCATTGGGTTTTCCGATGCTGGGGCTCAGTTTGTATTTGGCAATCTTGCAGATGCACGCCCGCCTGCAATCGGGGGAACTTGGTCCAAATTATTTGAATCAAACTACATGTTTCAATTCGCATTTGTCGCCCTCCCTCCAATTTTGTTCGTGTCCGCATTCTTCACCCTGCTTTATCATTTTGGCATACTACAAAAATGCGTAAAGCTTTTAGCAAGGATCATGGTTAACCTGATGGGCACCAGCGGAGCCGAGACTCTTTCCGTTTCCGCCAACGTTTTCATGGGTCAAACTGAAGCCCCTCTCATTGTTAAACCTTATGTTCCACGCATGACCAACTCCGAACTTTTTGCTCTCATGGTTAGCGGCATGGCGCACATCTCTGGCGGCATGATGGTTGTTTACATCAACTATGGTGCAGACCCGGTTGCAGTGCTTACCACCTGCGTGATGGCTTGCCCTTGCAGCCTTTACCTCGCCAAGCTTTTTCTTCCCGAAACTTCCACACCTGAAACACTGGGAACGGTAAACACCCACTCTGAAAAATCACCTTATGTCAATGCAATCGATGCCATTGCTTCAGGAACCACCGATGGCCTAAAGCTGGCTTTGAATGTTGGCGCTATGCTTATTGTTTTTATAGCCTTTGTAGCCTTGTTTGATGCTTTGCTTGCGGGAATCAAACCAATACTAATTAGCATTGGTTTATCCCCCGAAGCGCTATTAAATTGGCCTGATGATTTATCTCTAAGGAAAGTTTTTGGCTGGTGTTTTGCACCAGCGGCGTTCCTTATGGGTATCGAAATGGATGATATTCAAAAGGTGGGTAGCCTGCTGGGTTCAAAGCTTGCAATCAATGAGCATTACGCTTACTTGCAAATGAAGGAATGGAAAGCTGTTCCCGAATACATGACAGAAAGATCTTACCAACTCACAGCATTTGCTCTCACCGGTTTCGCCAACTTTTCCTCGATTGGAATTCAATTGGGTGGCATAGGTGCGATGGCCCCCGAACGCAGAGGAGATCTAGCAAAACTTGGTGCCAGGGCGCTTTTCGTTGGGTTCGTTGCAACGCTCCTAAACGCTGCAATCGCTGGTATTCTTATAAAAAACTAGTATTCAATTCACAACCACGTATCAATGATATTATCGTTGGCAATGGTGCGCAGACCTGTTAATCTACAAATGTACTTTTTACCGCTTTACAAAGGAAAACCATGATGATTCGCACTTGGTCTTTACGCTCGTTATTTCTGGGATTATTCATACTTGTTACATCGGGATCATTATCTCATGCAGCAGATGAAACTGGCTGGGTTACTCTATTTAATGGTAAAGATCTTTCAGGGTGGATTCAAAAAGGCGGGGTGGCTAAGTACCGTATAGAAAATGACGAAATTGTTGGATCCTCGGTGCCCAACACTGGCAACTCTTTTCTTTGCACTACCAAGGATTATGGCAACTTCATCCTTGAAGTAGAATTTAAAGTTCAT
>CAJCCR010000050.1 GCA_903960945.1 uncultured Planctomycetaceae bacterium | reverse complement strand
GCCTGTTCCAAAGTAATCATCCCGCAAGTGCCATGCATATCTTACAGGCGTAAAACAATAACATAAATGTGGTACGCCCTTGGGTGGGATAACACCTTTCGCAACACAATGACTTAAGCTGACGACAAGATCGCAATCGGGGATTTTAATTGATTCGATAGCACTGGGCATGAAGGGTAGCAGATACCGATAGCAGTTATGGACGCCCGGAAGTTTCCCGAGCCAAGATGTTTGAGGTTTTAAATTTTCGATCGTTGGGCTGAGTGCGCCTTTTTTGTGAAGCAGTGTGTACAATTTCGCATCGGGAAATAGTTTGCATAGGGATTCGAGGCATTTTTCCCCACCCCGCATTCCCGTTAGCCAGTCATGAACAAAAACGATTCGTGGTTTCAACATTACACCCATTATCCCCGCAAAATTTAAACGCATTGCAAGTGTACTTGGGGGCTGTTTTTTAAGCTAGACGAAGATCTTTTACGTTGGGATGGGGATAGCGAATCTTGCCTAAACTTCCATTTTTGGATTGAAAATTAGTGGGAGTTGTTTGCCCAGCAATTGTTTATTTGCCTGTTTTACCAAGGCTTTTCATGTACGCAAATAGATCTGCGATTTCTTGGTCTTTTGCCTCATCCAGCAAGCCTATAGGCATAATCGATTTTTGCGTTTGTTGCCTAAGGGCGATCTCGTTCCCAGATAATCGTTGGGGCTCGCCCGTGGATGTTTGCAAAAGCACCCCGTCCGCAGATTCGTAAACCACCAGACCCAAAATGATCTTACCTTTGGTTGTGGTGTATGCAATTGCGCGATAACGATTTGGTACGTCTTTATCTGGATGGACGATCGCATTTAAAAGATCAAATCGTGAA
Organism: uncultured Planctomycetaceae bacterium; assembly: GCA_903960945.1. Taxonomy (GTDB): domain Bacteria; phylum Planctomycetota; class Planctomycetia; order Gemmatales; family Gemmataceae; genus UBA969. Next base: position 10,722 of record CAJCCR010000050.1, on the reverse strand, counting down.
AACCTTTGGGCAACTCCCTCGAGTGCTGGCCCCAGTGCCTGAGATCCCGAATGGCATGATGCGCACTTCAGTTGAGTGAAGGTTTTCTTTCCTTTTGAAATATCGCCTTCGTCCCATTTGATTTTCTCAAAGCGGGTTTGCCATTGGTCCAGACTGATCCCCCCCGATAGGGTCAAAGATGTAAAAAGTTTTGCATCATTGGTTTTGGCCCAGATAATCCATTCTTGCATTTGGTTAGTGGCAGGTGCAGTGGGCCACTTCTTGCGTAAAAGAGAAAACACCTGATCCTGAAGATGTTTGTATTTTGGTTCACTAGGAAGGTTTGGAAGTTTTTGCGCCAGAAGTAAATACTCGGCTTCGCCTAGGGGGGCAAGCTTATCAAGGGCATGAAGAATGTCAGGCAGATCATCATTCGAGATTTGGCGTAGAATAGTTGTAAATTTTTGTAGATCTTCCCTCACAGGATTTTTGGCAAGAATCTTGATTAGTATTTCGTCCAACCCATGCTCGCCCCAGAGCACTCGTATTGCTGGAAACGATTCTGCTGGGGGTAGCAATTCCAAAACTCGTGCCGATTGCGAATTCCAAGCTAGATCGGGTTTTGCCTGCATCTTTGTTGCGAATTTTTTGGCAGCATTCTTTTTCTCTTCTTTCATCTCTCCCAAATAAATTGCATGATCGGGGAACCCGAAGTCATCTGAATTCGCGACCAAATTGCTGAAATCCTTGTTGTTTTTACAAAGATCTGCAAAGATCTCTTGCAACCTTAAAGGCCAGTTCCTGTCTCGTTTCATACCTTTAAGGTCTAACTCTGCCCCAAGATTTAACATCGCCTTGATAGCCTTGTGTTTTTGTTCCTCTGAAAAGGAAGATCCGGTTTGTGCGATGGATGCCAGAAGATGAATTTTTCTCACAGGGTCATGTGAACGGCTTAACTGATCAAGAAGTGAGCTACAGATTTTTTCGTCATTAAATTTCATCAGGCCAAAGGTTCGTTCTAATTCGAAATCAAGACCTGAGTCTCCGGATGGATAAGAAAGAGCAAGTAACTTCGTTTGTTCTAATGTTGGAGTCCACGATTCTTTAAGTTGTTTTATCGAATAGCCCTCGCGGTAACTGCCTCGCTGCGAAATATTAGGAAGCTCACCCATTGCCATTTGCATAATTCGAACCGAATCAAGCCGTGTTGAAAAAGAGGCTTTCTTATTGATGGTGTTTTCAAGCGCAATTATTCCTGCTTTTGAGGGTTGCGATTTTACCTGTGCCAGCCCCAAGGTGTTTGCAGCTATGGTATTGCTTGGATTAATGGTTACCCCTTCGTGTGCTTCAATCAACTTAGTGGTTGCATGCCTGAGGAACCGATCAGGATGATCAGCGTTGGCGGCAAAAATTTTGCTGATAGATTCTGGGGTTAGGGCAGTATCGAAACGGAGGGACTCAATCGCTTTTCTTCGTTCCAAAAGATTTGGAGAAGATGTTGCTGTAAGTAATGCTTTTTCCGTGCTAATGATTTTAAGCTTATAGGGCAGAGTATTTGCAGAAATTGGATTTGTTTTATGTTTGATGCGAAAAACAGAACCTTTGGTGCCTCGCCCCCCAATGCAAATAAATAATTCTCCTGTAATGGGGTTCATATCTACCGCAGTGGGGGCAAACCCAGAGCTGCCTTTGGGCTCAAGAAAAACATCAGCATTGGTGCTGAAGGAAGAATCTTTGGGTTGAAGTTCGCAAGTAAGAATTCTGCCAAAGGTCCAATCTAATATAAAAAGTGCACCTTGATACTTTGCGGGAAAGTGAGTTCCCTTGTAGCAAAGTACTCCAGTGGGCGAACCTCTGCCTTCAGTTGCAATCGGTGGAATGATGTCAGCATGAGATGGAGGCGAGCGCCAAGTTTCTGAATGCTGCGGATTCCACCAGCCATATCTTCCTCCTGAAACCAAATGATATATTCTTGTTGGTTCATACCAAGGAAGTGCGATGCAGCGTTCGTTATCCGAATCAAAGGTGAAAAGTTCACCATCAAGATTGAAATCAAAACAGTATGGGTTACGAAGTCCGTCAACAATGACTTCTGTCTTTTTATTTTCTGGATTGTATGTGATCACAGTGCCAGCGATGGGCTTCTTTACAGGCGAAGAATCCCCCATTGCAAATGTAGAATTGATACCTGTGTTATTGCCACACAGGATGTAAATCAAACCATCCGGCCCTCTTTTAACCGCGTGGGACTCGTGCTCTCCACCCGTTTTAAAAGATAGGTGTTTTACCCCAGGCCCCGCTGCGGTTACGCCATCCTCAGCAATGGGAATCGACCATAACCCTTGATTCCCTGTGTACCATAGGAGTTTTTTTTCAAAGAGAAGTCCGGTGGCACCATCAATGGGGGCCTTACCGAAATCTTTGTAAGTGTCCGCTTTCCCATCGTTATTCGAGTCAATAAGTATGCGAAGGTATCCCTTGCCCGACACCATCACATCGCCTTTGGGGCTTATTGATAAACAATAAATGTCGCTTGCTAATGAGTCATCCGCATAGGGAAGGATTTCGAACCCTGCAGGCATCGTTACTTCGGGAACTTGATTTGATATTTGCGATGATGTAAATAATACCAAAGTAAAATAGGCTAAAAGGTTCATGGGTCAAGCACGCAGCGAAATCCCGTGTGCGAAAGCCCAGTATCTTCAGCACCATGCATTCTTAAACCTACCCGGTATCGAACGCAGTAATTAGAACTGCAAAGAAAAGAGCCGCCCCTTTGCACCCGAACCTTTGCTTCGTTTCCATGCGGATCGATCGGCGAGGCAGGGCCCTTAGGATTTAACAAGGGTATTTTTAATGCGTCTGAATCTAAGCCACGATACAAAAGTGAATATGCATCTGGCCTGTACCAGTCTGCGCACCATTCCCACACATTGCCACTGACATCGTAAAGCCCATATCCGTTTGGTCTATAACTCATAACGGGTGCTGTGCCACCAAACCCATCGGTTTTGTCATCCCGGTTAGGGAAGGGGCCTTGCCAAATGTTTGCCTTGGGTTTGCCTTCGAAAGGTGATTCGGATCCCCATGAATAAGGCTGGCGTTCTAACCCACCTCGTGCAGCGTATTCCCACTCTGCTTCTGTGGGTAATCTTTTTCCTGCCCATTTGCAATATGCGGCTGCATCTTCCCACGCTACATAAACCACAGGGTGGTTTTCCCGACCTTTGTAGTTGCTACCTTTGCCTTCAGGGTTTTTCCAACAAACACCTTCTTTGTATTTCCACCATTGATTGCATTCAGAGCAATCCACAACTTCTTGTATGGGTGGGGAAAAAACTCCCGCTCCAGGAACTAATTTTTCCGGGGGAACATCAGGAAACTCTTTGGGGTCTAATGGCCTTTCAGCAATAGTCTTATACCCAGTTGCATCAACAAACTTCTGATACTGAGAGTTGGTAACTTCGGTTTTATCGATGTAAAATCCTTGAAGTCTAACCTTATGAACCGGCAAAGCATCTGCGTATTTTTCTCGGTCGGAATCATCGCCCATGGAAAATTCCCCAGGGGGTATCCATGCCATTCCTTCGGGCAGCTTAGGTGATAATAAGACCCAAAATATGATGCCAATTCCCAAAATCCCAGAAATGATGCCAATTAATCGAAAGCTTGGGTTGTCAAATAAGCCGCGGTCTTTCTGCACTTCAATTTTATTCATAATATTTTCTTATATGGGCGTTTAAGTTCATTCCTTTAAAAAATGCGTCAATCTACTTGTTTTCTAGGTTGTCAGTGTAATTGTATCGGTTTTTGCAGTCCCTTGAAGCATTTTTGCAATCAAACTATAAATTAAAGTAAGCTATTTTTATGCTTTTAAGTATAATTAAGAATACAACTTTATTGGATTAGAAATGTCAAACGCCCTTGGCAGTTCTTTCATGATGTTGCATAGCTTTTCTATATCGGGGGCCAACTAGATTTGAACCTGACTACCGATTTTAATGAAAACCAAGATTCAATCGTCACTCGCAAAGTGCTTGTGGTTGATGATTCTCCTGTCGACAGACATTTAGTCGGCGGGTTAGTGAATTCCCAACCTGGTTGGCAGGTATTCTTTTCTTCCAACGGTAGTGAAGCTCTCGAATTTCTTAAAAACTCAAACCCCGATGTAATCCTTACCGATCTTTTCATGCCTGATATGGATGGGGTCGAGTTGGTTCAGAAAATCCGCAAGGATTTTTCTAAAATCCCGATCATTCTCATGACTGCCCATGGGAACGAAGAACTTGCGGTCCGGGTATTGCGCGCTGGGGCTGCTAGTTATGTCCCTAAAAAGTTGCTCGCCAATGAATTGCACGCAACTTTGAATGAAGTTCTTAGCACTTTACGCAATGAAAAAAGCATTCAAATTGTTAATAATTCTCTTGTTTGTCATGAAGTCCATTTCGTTTTGGAAAATGATATTGCTCATGTTTCCCCTATGGTTAGCCATATCGAACACATTGTCGGCCAGTTTAATTTTTGCGAACCCAATTCCATGATGCTTATTGGTGTCGCCCTGCATGAAGCGCTTACCAATGCCATGCTGCATGGCAACCTAGAATTGGATTCCAAATTGCGTGACGATGACGAGATTTATTTTTACACCCTTGCAGATGAGCGGAAAAATCAAAAGCCCTATGCTGGCCGTAAAGTTATGTTTGGTGCAAGGATTTCCAAGGAAGAGATTCGCTTTACCATTGCTGATGAGGGCCCAGGCTTTAACCCCAATGGTTTGCCCAATCCTTTTGAACCTGAAAACCTTGATAAAGTTACAGGCCGTGGGATGCTATTGATCCGAACTTTCATGGATCATGTCGAGCATAATGAACATGGCAATCAAATCACCATGGTTAAAAAATATAAGGCTAGTTAGGTTTTTGCTTTTTGAACGGGTTTGCTTGTGAAATAAGTGTCCCACTTCTTCATTGCCACCAACCGATTTTCCTGAGTCGTAAAGCCCAGCATGTAGGGGTTAAAAAATAGTGCCTGATTGTCTCGAGCAAAGCTGAATCCGTAATCTTTGTGCGATTGCCCACTCATGTGTACTAGCATTGCAAGGGCCACATCACGAACTTGAGTGCTTCCTTTTTGCTGGTTGGGCAGTTGGAAGTTTCCAACCACTGTTTCGTCGCTCAAGAAATTTCTCAGTAATCCAGAATCCTCTGCTGTTCCCATTTTTCCGAGAAGGGTCAAAGCCACGGTCCTAGTATAAACAGGCATCGTTTTTTCGGATGCCGCCCTTCGTGCCAATTGTAAGCCTTCGGTCATGTTCATGTTTTGTGAAAGGTGCAGGTGCTGAGAGATGATGTTAGGGTCTGTTTGCTGCAGCATCCATGTTCCAAGTAGTTTCCTGAAGGGGCCGGTGCCCTTTGATGCACTGATTGCATCTCTTGCTGAAGGTTGATAAAGCAGGTTCGTAATATTGTTTACAGCTTCTTGGGGCAATTCCATGTTAGGCATGGTTGCAGCAAATAGAACCGCACCAATATCGCCTATCTCTAGATTGATGGTTTTCCCTGCAACTGGGCTGAAAATGCTGTTATGAAGCCATTGCGCTTTTTCGGATACTATAGCCTTACCTATGTTTTTGTCGTTTTCAACTTCGTCCATCAAGCTTGGGTCGGCTTTATAAATCTGCCCATAAAGGGCCCTTGAAGATGTGCTTTTTCCAACAAGTTTTTCAAACCTCTCCCAACCCGGAAGCGAAGTGCTTTTACTACCATCAACATCTTCCAGAAATGCTTGTAACTTTGTTTTCTTATCTGACTCTCTAATTAATGAAATCAATATTCGTGATCTTCGCACCACTTCGTAGTCTGGATGAGTCAGGCCATTTTCCAAGGCTGGAATTGATTGGTTGCCCTGCCTTAGAATTAATTCGCTTGCTTGTTCCCGCGATACAAAAGAGTCAGAACCAAGTTGTTTTACCAGTTCCCGTATTTGAAGCTCATTTAGCGCTAGGGGTTTGTCCGCACCTATTCCTAAAACGCTTGCAATTACGAAAATGCCAGCTAATTTAACTCTTCTTGAAATCATGGGTATTGCCTACTAAACCATGTGCAAATTTCTAAGCTTTCAGGTTAAACTAGCTTGGCCCATATCGCAACCTAAACCGGGTAAACTTTTGCCCCCGTGCGTTAAACATTAACGGTTAAGCAGGCCATATCGACAAAAGAAGGCCCTGTTACTATTCTAGAAGGGTATTCGACCTGATTAAATGAAAGGCCTATTCATGCTTGATAGAACTTTATGCCTGAAACGAAGGCAGTTTTTCCTGGCCTCGATGGATAATCCGAAAAGCCCACTCGTGCTCGCAGATCCCGCACACCTTACCTGGCTTTCAGGCTTTTATGTCGATCCTTTTAGCCTTGGTTCAGGCTTTGGTGGCATATTAGTTATTAATCCAGATGCTAGTTGCGTTATATTTTACGATACCCGGCTGCCCGATTCCGTTAGCCTTTGTGTTGCCGATGATATTGTTGCTGTCAATTGGTACGATGGTATCACGCACCCAAAAACTACTAGAGCTCTTTCTTTGCTCCCTGAAGTTGAAAAACGATTCCCAGGCGCCTTTATTCACGATCGTATTGATACAAGCCAAGGTGTTGAAATTCACAAGGCCATCAGCAAGCTAAGGCGTAAAAAATATCCAGATGAAATAGCTCTTATAAAACGATCTGCGCAAATTGCAGAAAAGGCTCACGCTTGGGTTCTAAATAATATCGCACCCGGTATGACCGAGCTTGATGTCTACTCCGAGGTTCAGAAAATTTGTACCGCACAAGGCGGACAACCCCTTATCGTCTATGGCGACTTTGCTGTTTCCCCCGGCCCTGATCGCAAAGGTGGCCCGCCAACCCAGCTCAAACTTAAAGAATCTGATATGTTTATCCTCGATTTTTCAGTTGTGCTTTTTGGCTATCGAAGCGATTTTACCAATACTCTCGTTGTTGGAAAAAAACCTTCTTCTTCCCAGCAACAACTCATGGATCTTGCTAAACTCGCCATGAATGCAGGCGAAAACAACCTTCTCGAAGGCGTCAACGCCTGTCATGTTTATCAGTCAGTTATGGATGTGTTTCTTAAAGCGGGATTTGGTGAACACTTCCCACACCATGCAGGCCATGGCTTGGGCCTTTCTCATCCGGAAGCGCCTTTTATCGTTCCGGGGTCTGACGAAATCTTAGTGGCTGGCGATGTTATTACTTTGGAACCAGGGCTTTATGTTCCAAATGTTGGTGGGTTGCGCATCGAACGTAATTACCTGATTACAGAATCAGGTTTCGAATGCCTAACTCACCACGATATCAGCCTTATCTAATTACAACAATCAAGGTAGTTGCTTCAGTCGTACATTGCGGAAGTGTACTTCTGATTGTTCTGATTGAAACCCAATTGGCCCACTATTCAGCACGCTTTTGCATTCGCTGACTTGCACGCCATTGACTTTCACTTTCACAACGCCATCAGCTTGGCAAGTAACTTCGGTTTTGCTCCATTCGCCCATGGGTTTGAGTTGCTTGGTAAGTAGTTCCTGATCAAACTTGTTGTTGGAATATTCTTCTTTTTCCAAACCGATAGGAAAGATTCTCCCATGGTTCCAATATCTGCCTTGGGGTTCCAAGCTGCGGGGAAAATTCTTGTTGAAGGGTTCTTGCATGTGGACTAAGCAACCGGAGTTACTTTTTGGATCGCTGCCTACTGGGTAGCGCCATTCATATTCGAGCACATAATTTTTGAAGGATTTGTCGGTATAAAAAAAGCCGGTAGGCTTGCCCGAGCAAATGATTGCGCCATCCTTGACGGTGCAGTTTTTGGTGATGTCAATTTCCTTGGGTGCTTTAGGATCGAAGAAAAACTTCCATCCTTCCATATTTTTGCCATTAAATATAGGGGTGTAGCCATCGTTATCCGCTGCTGCTAAAGACCCTCCGACGATTATTATCATAGAAAGAGCGTAAAAACGCATAGTAATCGACTTTAAAAGCATTATTAGGGTCCTTTAATGGAGGGCTGAAAATTAGGCTTAACTGATTGTAACGGCTTATATTTTTATTTCAATTACTAACTTCTTTCAGCATTTAATTGACGCAAAGTCTTAACTCTAATAGACTTTAAGGGTAGGTTGGAGAGGTGGCAGAGCGGCCGATTGTGCAGCACTGGAAATGCTGTGTGGGGGCAACCTTACCGGGGGTTCGAATCCCCCCCTCTCCGTTTTTTAATTTGCTTTCAAATCCTTTCATAATCTTTATAATTTTATTCTGTGCGCTTCAAGCAGCGATGATTTGATCACTGAAAAGGATTTTATATGGATGGCATGCCTTCCTGCCCTAAATGCAAATGCGAATACACCTATGAAAATGGTAGCCTTTTCGTCTGTACGGAATGCGATCATGAATGGAGCACCACACCTGTAGTGCCCGTTGATGAAAAGCGAGTTTGGAAAGATGCCTACGGCAACGAATTGAAAGATGGCGATGCGATACAAGTGATAAAAGATCTGAAAGTCAAAGGGTCGTCCTCTTCCGTTAAGGTTGGCACAAAGGTCAAGAACATTCGCTTGATCGATGGTGATCATGATATTAGCTGCAAGATTGACGGCTTTGGCTTAATGCAGATAAAATCTGAGTTTGTAAAGAAGGCCTAAGCAGTTTTCCCGAGTGCCAGCTCATATCTTCCATAGCACAGAATTGGTCAGAAACTAAGTTACCACTTTGCCCCTTAAGTTTTCCAGCCAGCGATGTTCATCATATCTTCGATTGAGAAGTGTTGTTTAACTGTCATTCTGAACCTTTAGGCCCAGCAGGGCAAGTTCTGCAAGAAGCAAATGTATTGATTAGTTTGTACGAAAAAAGCTGCCTAGGATTACCCAAGCAGCTTTTAGTTAGATCGTTTTTAGCATTAAACAAAGAAGATTAATCGCCAGAAGATCGATGGCCACCACCATTACCGCCGCCACCGCCACTACTTTTAAACTTGTTGTACTTCGTTTTCTGGGATTTATTTTTGCTGCCTCTTCGTGGGTAATCGCCGGGTGCAGAACCAGAAGAGCCAGAAGATCTGGGGGCAGCAACCTGCCTGCTGGGTGTTACTTTTCTGTAGGGTTCCGACCTCATAGGCGCCTCTGATTTTTCAGGAGCTGCTTCGGGTACAAATTCAAATTTAGGTTGAACAACAGGAAGCTTCTTGTTGACCATTTTTTCGATTGCCCTTAGCAAACTGCGCTCTGAAGAATCACAAAAGGATACTGCTTTGCCTTTTGCTCCTGCGCGTGCAGTTCTTCCGATTCGGTGTACATAAGTGTCTGCTTCTCTTGGTAGATCGAAGTTGACCACATGCGTTATATGATCCACATCGATACCACGAGCTGCGATATCAGTAGCAACCAATACATTCACTTGGCGATTGCGGAACCCATCAAGAGTGCGCTGCCTAGCGGACTGGCTTTTATCACCATGAATGGCTTCAGCATAAATTTTCGCCCTGCGTAAGCGCATGACCACTTTATCTGCGCCATGCCTGGTGCGGGTGAAAACAATTGCGCTGTTGAAAGATTCGCTACCCAAGTAGCTGACAAGGAAACTTCCCTTATCTTTTTGTGACACCATGAAAACGGATTGTTCAATGCGATCAGCAGTACCCTTGGGCTGTTCCACATTAATCCGGGCGGGATTATTTAGAAGGGTATCTGCAAGCACCTGCACATTTCTGGGCATGGTAGCAGAGAAGAAAAGGGTTTGGCGAGCTTTTGGAATGTAACTCATGATCTTGCGAATGTCGGGAAGGAAACCCATGTCCAACATGCGATCTGCTTCATCGAGAACCAGAATTTCGATATGACCAAGATCAACAATCCTTTGGTTGATAAGATCCATCAATCTACCGGGTGTAGCGATTACAACATCTGCACCGTTTCTGAGGGCTCTTTCTTGACCAGATTGAGGAACACCACCATAAATGGCGGCAAACTTAAGTGGAGTGTTGGCACCGTAAGCATAAAAGCTATCCAAGATCTGCGAGGAAAGTTCGCGGGTTGGTGCAATCACCAATGCCCTGATGCGCCTGCCCTGGCCCTTGGCGGGGTTACCTTTTTCGGTGAGGTTGTGAAGTACAGGAATTGCAAAGGCAGCAGTTTTTCCGCTACCTGTTTCTGCAGATCCAAGTAGGTCTTCGCCGCGTATTGCTACGGGAATTGCCTGACTTTGAATGGGAGTTGGTGTTACATAGCCTTTGGTTGCAATTGCTTGCATGATGGCAGTAGAAAGCCCGAAATCTTCGAATTTCATCGATTGAGTCCTATAAAAGAATTTTATTAGGACCAAATCGAGGAACACAAAATGTGTCCGTAAAACCTATTGGACCTAAGCACGATCCAACAGCTTTAATTGCAATGTGGATGAACTTACATCATATAAAATTAAAAGTAATAAACCAAGGGCAGATTTTTATTTTGTTCTTTTGACATCCCATTCGCAAAACAAGCATATCGGTTTTATGCATGCCTTTATTCTTATTGCCCGGTTCTGGCAAAGACTGTGGCGATACTTAGCTGTTCATGAACATGACCATGACCATGCACCATGCACCATGCACCATGCACCATGCACCATGCACCATGCACCATGCACCATGCACCATGCACCATGCACCATGCACCATGCAACATGAACATGCACCATGAACCATGCACCATGAACCATG
>CAJCCR010000049.1 GCA_903960945.1 uncultured Planctomycetaceae bacterium | reverse complement strand
TGGGACATTGGCGGCAACATTTTCTTTTGCCTGCCTGCGATTAAGCCTTTGTACATGCTGCTCGGTTTCTCTTACCGAGGTAAGGTATTCATCCAGCTTAATCTGATCAAAGCCACTAACCTTACGCTTTAAATCATTAGCTTGTTCCAAAACTTGATCAAGAATGCTGCCTTGCAACTTGCCCACTTGGCTGCCGAAAAGGCTATCGAAAGCCATTGCAGGGTAAAGTTCGATGGGGATGGGTGAATCAGGGCTACGCCATGAAATATGGGAAGCATAAACCATGGAATACTGGCTCTCGTGAAACCCACTTACTGGTTGTTCGCAACCCAAAACCAAGCTGGGGATTGCAGTTTCTTCTTCGAAATGCTTAGCAAGGCGCTGATCCATGCTGATACCGCCCTGGATGATGCTGCCTTTTTTCAAAGCTGCGCCTGAAAGAATATTTCCCGTGCACTTGGCATGGCCGCCATCGCCTTCGCGATTATGAAGCCCGCGGATTACATTTATTTTCTGTTTGAAAGGAGCAAGTGGTTCAAGGCTGGAGCCCAGTTCCATATCTGCGCCATTGCCCTTGGCCCACCAAGTTGTTGGGCAGATTCCATCGCCTATGAATAAGCATGCAAATCGTTTTGGTTCTTCTTGCGCTTTAGCCAGCAAATGCGCAGATTCTAACCAAGGCAGTGCAACCGAAATTCCAAGCCCCTTAAGAAGTAATCGCCTAGATAAATTCATTGATGCGTTCATGGCTTGTTTCCTTTCGTTTCGTTTACAAATTGAGAAGCCGAGAAATCCCGGCATCGTTGATTAAGGAATTGTGGACTGGTGATCACGGTTTCAAATAACACTGCGAGTTTATCTTCATTGTTATTCAAATCGGCTTGCATCTTTTCCAATAACGAATGATCTGAAAGCTGCAGCGACCTGCCCAATGCATAACCCAGAAGTTTCTGATTCAATGTTTTAGTGAACTCATTCTTACGGCTGGAAAGTAAATGTTTTGAAAACTCGGGCACGCCTTTGGCTTCTTTGCCTGAAGGTAGAATAACCAGGTTATCGATAGCTCGCCCAGCGAGATCCTTGGTACGCGATGCCCCGATTGGGTTAAAACCCTCCATCGCCAAGCCTACAGAATCAAAACGAACATGGCACCGTGCGCAGCGGTTATCATCGGTATGAAGCACCATAAGTTGGCGGATTGTTTTGCCCTGGGTGTCGGTTTCTTTTGCGGGAAGCACTGCGACATCCGCAGGTGGTGGCGGTATATGCTCGCCCAGCATTTTGCTTACTACCCAGAAACCCCGCTTCACCGGGCTGGTACGCTGTGGTTGGGAATTCTTGGTAAGAAAAACAGCCATGCCCATTACGCCACCTCTTCCTAACTTTTGCATTCCTTCAACCAATTCCCAATCATCAGCTTTGCCGTTAAAGGGCAGGCCATAGTGCTGGGCAAGTTTCTTGTTAACAAAAGTAGAATCGCTTGATAATAAATCCGTGATGGGTTTGTTTTGTTGGATTAGGTATGCTGCAAGCCTGGTGGGTTCTTCAAACATTGCCTGACGAAGTGCATCGTCGAATGTAGGGAAAACTTCTCTGCTTACTGCTTCGTTTTTCAGGAACTCGCGATAGCCAAGCCATTGCCCGAAAAATTCCAGTGCAAATCTACTAACTTTAGGGTCTTTTAACATTCTGCGTGTTTGCTCGCGTAGAACTTTTTCGTCGTGGAGTTTGCCACTTGCTGCAAGCTGATAAAGCTCTGCATCAGGAGGGCCTGCCCAAAGGAAATAGCTTAGGCGTGATGCCAATGCGATATCTGGAAGTGCCGCAACACTTTTCCCAGCAGGTGATACATCCATGCGATAGCTGAAGTAAGGAGAGACCAAAATCCTGACGATGGATGCCTGTACTGCTTGTTCGATACCCAGTTCTTTGTTTTGATTTATCTCGAGAAAGAACTTTCTAAGGCTTTGCAATTCTGGATCGGTTAATGGTCTGCGATACGCAAGGGTTGCGAAGTCTTCCAGATTTTTAAGGTACACTGGGGCGATGGTTTTAAAAGTTTCTGTTCGGTATTTCAGGCCTGCAGAAATATCGTCGAAGAAGATGCTGATGGGGTGTTTGCTTAATTCTTCTCCTGTAGATTTTACATTAGATCGAACCAAGTAAAGCTCTTTGAACCGCTTTATGTTTTCTTCCTTAATTAAATCAGGATCTTCTTCCTTGATGGAATCGAAATCGGGGTGCTTAAGGAAACTGCGTTCGGATCGTTCGAAGAAAACAAACCCGCGAAGCATCTTCTGCCAAATATCCGTTACGAAATAAAGGTCATTCCAAAGTTGATCAATCTCCAGCTTTTCGGAATCGCTAAGTGTTAGTTTGTAAAGTGGTTTATCATCGCGGAAGAATCCCTCAATCAGATGGAAGCCTGCAGAGAGGCCACGGGTGCCATCGACGAAATAAAACCGGTTGGGGAACAGTTTGCAAAACGCCTCTCCCGAAGTTTGGATCTTTTGGGCGTTTGCATGGCCAGATTCAAAAAGATTATTGGAAGGTCTAGCTTTTTCGTTTTTAACAGGTGTTCCTGCCGAAAGTTTAACCTGAACCATCCCTTGTGAGGAACCTTCAAGCTTGCAGTCTGCGAAAAAGTTTAGGTTGCCCTTAGTATTAAATGCTGCCGCAGGGATCTCGATTTCAAGTGCCACTGGTGCTTTTAAAATCAGAGAGTCAGGATCTGCTTTTTTGCCATCTGGCCTTGTACCAAAGGTTAATTTCTTTAATTGGTCGGGGGCATGCTCTGAAAGAATTGCATGCAGTGTCCACTTTTTCTTTTTGGCATCGTTCAGATTTGCAGTCAAAGGATTCGACGTTGTAAACCCACCATCAAAAGTAACAAATCCATCTGCTTTCAAATTGTTGCTGGCTGCAATCTCAATTGTCAGCTTTATGGATGGAGTATTACCAACATTGGAATAGGATTGTTGGAACCGTTGCACCGATGCAGATTTGAAATCGAAGGTGTCACGCGATTGCGCCATCTTTCTGCGTGAATCAAGATGCGCCACGGGGCTATTGCCTGCATTTGCAACGATTGCAGGCGTTTCAGGCGGGCATAGTTTCATGCTTAAGTCGTTAATATCATTCGCAAGGGTTTTTAGTGCTTTTGAAACTTCGTTCGATACGGTGGGCTCAAGTGAGTTTTTTGGTGCGGGAATCGTTTCCCAGCTTTGTCGCAACCAACTCAGATAAAACTGGCCATCTTCTGGGGCAACGTTAAGAGTTTCCCACAACAAAACCATGTATTTTGAACTAAGGTTTTTATTCTTTGCCCATGCATCAACCGAAGTTGTTTTGTCGTTTGCAGGGCGATATTTGTAAAGCCATAGCGCAGTCAAATAGGTTTCGTATTCAACCTTGTGGCCTTCATAAAACTTGAGAATACGTTGTTCATAAAATTTCTGGCGGTCTGCGAATGTGGTAACCGCATGGGGTGCAAACTTTAATCCCGTGGATGTCAACAGCGCATGATCTGCAACTTGCTGCGCAGCGCCGTAATACTTTTTGAACAAACTAGGTGACATCATCAACGCTTCACCCGTATTGTTGAAACCTTCTCCCGAGGAAGGATCTAGAGGGAATGATGCAGTAGGGCGAATATCCACCCCGGTGATATCGCGAATGGTATTATCAAATTCCGAATTGGTAAGTCTGCGTGGAACCACCACCCCTGGGTCGCCCGTATACTTCCGCGCCTCTTCTACCAAAATCCCTTCAACCACCTTTAGCATTTCTGCTCGTAACTCTGCAGGTGGTTGCTTCGATTCCGCAGGTGGCATTTCTTCTTTCCTAAGAAAAGTCACCACATGTTCCCACTGTTTGAAATCCTCGATGGCCTTTGCCGCAGTGGTATATCGTGAAAGATCGAATTCGCCATTTTTAGTTTTTTCATTGTGACATCTCGAGCAGTAAGTCTTCATAAATGGAAGAACTTTATCCGTGAAGGTATCTGCTGCATAAACATCTGGTGCAATTAGAAAGCATAAGCTCAAAATCGGTATGAAAGATAATCGCATGAAGCCATAAGCTGAATTCACAAACTTGATCTCTTGGGGAAGCAATTAGGAGGGACAATTAAGCAAACTGCTATCTAACAAAGTATAATAATTGCTTGGGCATAATATTGTCAATCAAATGCTTGCAATTACCTCTATAATAGTTGCCACAATACCTGCACTACCCACACCCTGCGACTTCGTAGTCTTCTTTGTTTTTACCTTTTATGATTTTAGATTATGGTTGGAAAAACTCGCAGAAAGACTATATTATTATCTTCTGGGCGTTATTGCCCCCTGCTACCGTTGCCCCAAGGGCTCGGGCAGAAAAATTTCACAGAATAACTTATTTGGATGACCATGGGCCGTAAACCTAAGCAAGCTGGTATTCCTCAGCAACAAGACCGCAAACCTCAGCAAGACCGCAGCGTTCGTTCGATGGCCAAAATGCTTGACGCTGCCGAGACCATTTTCGCAAAGGGCGGGGATAACGCCCTTACTGTGGACGCAGTCATAAAGCTTGCGGATACCTCGGTAGGCAGCTTCTACAGCCGCTTCGGCGACCGCAGCGGCCTGCTCAAAGCTATGCACGAACGCTTTCTCTTGCGGCTCGGAGGCGCGGCACATGTAGCAGTCGCAACAGCCGGCAACGAAAAAACTTTGGCAGGTGCGATTGAGGTGTTCCTTTCGCATCTCTTCACTGCCTCCCAAGAGTACCGCAATTCGGCCCGCTTTTTCGTCCTTCACCGTTCGTCCGATCCGATCCTGCGGGCTCAGGGCATCCGGGCGAATAGCTTGTTCGCCGGCATCTTTACCTCACTCGTGCTAAGCCACCGCGAGGAGATCGCCCATGCCTCTCCCATGATCGCAGTCGATGTGGCCTGGCGGATGTTGTATGCGGTTTTAGCCCAGCAGATGATGTTCGACGATGAGGAAGTCACCGGCGTGCCGATCGAAATCCCGGCGCTGGTGAGCGAAGTCTCAAGCTGTCTTGTAGCTTACCTCAAGGCAGGCTCGGCTAAGCGCTGATCGCACTTTCGCAGATCGGGAACCCGTTTCGCATTGCAAATCACGCGAATACGCCGCAGGTTGACCCTTCGTTTTGATTCACTTCGGTTCACCCCAAATACGGGTGAAATACTACTGTATTTGTACCTTTTGGTCTTACGCCTAAGGGATGAGCGCAACCGGTTCTAAATGATGTCTTTTATTTTTAGATCAGGAAGCTGATTGTAAAGCGGGAATGTATGGGAATTGAACCCACTGGGAGCTTTGTTCAAACCCCCCGATGGTTTTGAAGACCATGGCCAACACCAGTTGTGCAAACACTCCCGAAACCAACTCGATAAGGCATCTATATGCCATTAGGCTATTATCCATGGAAATGCTCTGCTGTCCAGTTTTGTTGCTCAAAACACGTAAT
>CAJCCR010000048.1 GCA_903960945.1 uncultured Planctomycetaceae bacterium | reverse complement strand
GAACCCCGGTTTAAATTGCAGGAAATCACAGGAGTAAAAGTCACAAAAGCAGTTGATGAATCTGGTCAGATATTAGAGCAAGACACCAATATTTCACGCAATGATATTCTTGCCCCGCCTGTGCCAGGTAGGATTATAGCAAGGCCTATTCAAGCAATAGGTCAGGAGGGGAAAGCAGGTGCGGTTGATTCTAAAGTACCTATTCATTTTCTTAAGGCACAAAAAGAATCCAAGAGCATTCAGATGCTTGAAGGAAAGCTTATTTTGCAAGTGTTGGACGATTCAAAACCTATCCTTGAAATAACGAATATCGAGAAAGAAGTGGGAAAAAAGATCGAAGGAAGATCAGGTGCATGGCTTAAAATTAATGAGTGTGGAAAAGATGCTAAAGGCTTTCACTCTCTGCGAATTGAATATGATATTCCGGCTGATGCGGTTGCTGCAAATAATCGGATCCAATTAGGGAATATTGGAGTTCAGAATAATATCATCATTCAGAATGGTCAATTTAATATGGTTCGCGGTGTAGGGCCTGCAAATCTGGGCGGGTTTAAAATCCTTGATGTAGAGGGCAAAGCTTTGACCCCCAGTTCTTCTTCCACCAGCATGCAGGTTGGGCCGGGTGGTACCAAACGAAGTATAAATGTCACTTACCCTGCAAACTCGAAGGCGCCTTCTAAAATCATATACGAAGGCGGAACTCCAATCGCTGTTGAAGTACCTTTCAGTTTAAAGTTGGTCCCTCTGCAGTAATTTTTTACTGGGGGAGATTTTCGGTTGGTTTGATGCGGTCGCCATGCGCCTGCCGCATCAGTACCCGATTGATTACCTGAAGAAATGCAACAGCGCTGGCTTCAATAACATCGGTACTGACAGCCCTGCCATTTAATACCTTGCCTTCAAATAATGCTTCGATTTGAGCTTCGCCTTGGGCATCTTCCCCGACGGTGACATTTCTCAGGCGATAATCTTTCAGGGTGACATTCACGCCTGTAAGTTTTGAAATAACTTTGAAAACTGCATCTACAGGGCCGTCCCCAATGCAAGCGTCTCGAACAATATGGCCATCTTTATGCCAAAGTGCAACAACAGCGGAAGGAATGGTTCCAGTGCCCGCATTGCAAGTAACGGCTTCCAAAGTCCAAATGGTTGGATCGGAATGGATTTTCGCTTCGGCAAGTGCTTCGATATCTGCATCGTAGATGACTTTTTTACGGTCAGCGAGGATTTTGAAATCGTCGAAGAGCCTTTGGAACTGGGCTTCGTCAAGGTGATAGCCCAACTCTTGTACTCTTTGCTTTAAGGCGTGCCTGCCACTGTGTTTTCCAAGTACCAGATCGGTTTGAGCCAAGCCGATATCAACTGGGTTCATGATTTCGTAAGTGGATCTTTCTTTGAGCATCCCATCTTGATGAATGCCTGCTTCATGGGCGAATGCGTTTTGCCCAACGATTGCTTTGTTACGTTGTACTTGTATTCCCGTTACATGGGAGACGAGCTTGCTGGTGGAGAATATTTTTTTGGTGTTGATGTTGGTTTCCAGCTTGAAGTAGTCCTGACGGGTTTTGATAGCCATCACAACTTCTTCGAGGGCGCAGTTTCCAGCGCGTTCACCAATACCATTGATGGTGCATTCGATTTGTCGGGCACCTTCTAAAACAGCGGCAAGGCTATTCGCAACGGCAAGGCCGAGATCATCATGGCAATGCACACTCAGGATAGCTTTATCAATACCCCGGACATGTTTTTTCAGGTGAGCGATCACCTTGGCGTATTGCTCGGGCATGGCATAGCCTACGGTATCGGGAATATTAATTGTTGTAGCGCCAGCTTCGATTGCTTTTTCAACCACTTCCGTAAGGAAATCGAGTTCGGTACGGGCAGCGTCTTCGGGGCTAAATTCTACATCATTTAAGTAGCTTTTAGCTCTTTTAATACCATCGACAGCCCTGCGTACGATTTCTTCCTTGGCCATGCGTAGTTTGAATTCACGATGAATGGCGCTAGTTGCAAGGAAAACATGGATGCGAGGTTTGGGATTGTCTTTGAGGGCTTCCCAAGCGCGATCGATATCAGGGTTATTGCAACGGGCAAGGCCGCAGATGATTGGGCCATGAATCTGCCTGGCGATTTCCCGGACGGATTCGAAATCCCCAGGAGATGCAATCGGGAACCCAGCTTCGATGACATCGACGCCTAGGTCGCGAAGAGCCATACCCACTTCAAGTTTCTCAGCGAGGTTCATGCTAGCGCCGGGCGATTGCTCGCCATCGCGAAGCGTGGTGTCAAAAATGATGATCTTATCTTGGCTCATAAAAAACTCCCGACAAAAAAAAACCGGAACCTTTTGGCTCCGGGTAATCATTCTCGTTTAGGTTGTCATCAATTTCGAGAAAAATCCCCGGTTCATCCCGCAAGGGGAAGAATAAGGAGAAGCTCAAGAAGTAGTAATTTTCGACTCATAGTTAGACATTATAATAGGGTTAAAACCTGATTCTTGCAAGCTTTATGGGTGTTATTGGGCTACATTTACCAAATTTTGGTTCCAATTACCCGGTTGACTCTTCATAAAATCTATGAGATGTTAGAAAAGTAGTCGATAAACCCACCTTTTTTCCTGATTATTTGCAGGAGTTAATAATGAATATCCGAGAACAGCGCCGTAGCTTTATTAAAAAAAGTTCTACCCTTGCGGCAGGCTTAATGGTTGCTCCGGGTATCATCAGGGCGCAGGAAAATAAGCCAAAGCTTAATATCGGTTTAATCGGGTTATCTGGGAAAGGGGCATCGAATCTAGCGGGGGTTTTAACTGAAAATATCGTTGCCCTTTGCGATGTGGATGAAAACAACGCTGTAAAGGCAAGAAGTGCCCATCCAAATGCTAAGTTTTTCCAAGACTATCGGAAATTGATCGACCTCAAAGAGCTTGATGCTATCGTGGTTAGCACCCCAGACCATGTGCATGCCGTGCAAGCCATAGCTGTGATGCAATCTGGCAGACCTGTTTATTGCGAAAAGCCTTTGGCCCATTCGGTGCTAGAGGTTCGAAAGATGGTGAAAATCGCAAACGAAAAAGGGCTAGTCACCCAAATGGGAACGCAAATTCATGCGGGAAATAATTACCGCAGAGTGGTTGAAATTATACAAGCAGGCGTATTGGGTGAAATCAGTAGAGTCCAGGTATGGGTCAATTCTCTTCCCAATATCCGAAACCTTTCCAAGACCCCGGTAACAGTGCCTGCCGGTTTTGATTACGATCTTTGGCTTGGGCCTGTTGCCCACCGGCCTTATGATCCTGCCTTTACCCACTTCAACTGGAGATATTTCTGGGAGTTTGGTGGCGGAGTGTTTGCAGACATGGCATGCCATTACATGGATCTTGTGCATTGGTCTCTTGATTTGCGAAAACCCCTCACTGTTGAGGCGGTTTCAAAAAGGATTCAAGCAGGTGATCAAACTGTCCCAGATCTTGTCAAAGCGGATTATAACTATCCTATGAGGGGTAAAAAGCCCGCGGTGCATCTCACTTGGTACAATGGCGTTAAAGGGCCGGGCTGGGATCATGTGGAGCCTTACCACGGTTTTGCTTCAGGAATTCTTTTCGAAGGAACCAAAGGCCAGTTGATCGCTGATTACTCGAAGTATAAACTTCTGCCCGAAGATAAGTTTAAAGGCTTTACCGCACCACCCGCCACCATTCCTAATTCAATAGGCCATCATCAGGAATGGGTTGACGCCATAAAAAACAAGAAAGTGACTACTTGTAATTTTGATTACAGTGGGGCGCTTGCTGAAACCGTATTGCTGGGTAATGTCTCGCTTCGCAGTGGCGCGAAAATAAGTTGGGACGATGCCAAAGGCACTACCGGAAATAAAGACGCAGACAAATTCCTGTTCAGAGAATATCGAAAAGGTTGGACATTGTGATTCTTGGAAATCACTAGTTGAAAAAGAAATGGATGGTTTTGACGAGAAACACATTTAAGATAAGAACCGAGATGATGGAGGTAACAACTCCTTGGGTTGCAGCTTTGCCTACGCCTTCGGTTCCGCCTTCGGTTTCCATGCCGTAGTAGCAACCCGAGATTCCAATTGCGAGCCCGAAAACGAAGGTTTTCCCCAAGGCGGGCAACGATTCTCGTAAGGTTAGCACTCTTAGCACTTCGTTTTGATATTGGGAAAAACTCATCGATCCGGTAAGTGATTCCGTTATAAATCCAGAGTAAATTGCCAAGTATGCGGTGAACACGGTAAGGATTGGAAGTGAAATTACCGATGCTAAAATTCTGGGTGCTATCAACGCCTGCATCGGCCTTATTCCCAAAAGCGTAAGGGCGTCAATTTGTTCGGTTTGTTTCATTGAGCCAATTTCCGCAGCAAGGCTTGATCCTGATCTTCCTGCAAGAATTAGTGCCGAACATAAAGGCGCAAATTCAACTACCACTGCCAGCGCCAAGGCTTGGGGCAGGTATGTCATTGCAGATGGGCCTGCGACATTTACCAAAGCATCGCGCAAATGAATCCAAACAACTACTCCGATTGCCAACCCTGCAACAATTGCCAAGGGAAGGGCGCCAATCAAGGTTTTATAAGTTTGGCGAATCAATTCTTGCGGAGTTTTGAACGCAAACGGAAGTTGATAAACAGCTTCCAAGGTGAACATTATCCCGTGGCCTATTTGTATCAAACTTTGCATTTAAAGCCTTTCAAGATTTCCTGGCGGTAAAGGTCCAGTGCCTATTGGAAGACTGAATTACGGTGAAGGCCTCAAAGCCAAATCGTTTTACCATTTCGCGAACTTCCGCAAGAGATAGCGAAGCGTGCAGCGAATCTGTAAACAGTTGTTTTTGCTTAGGCGTGGCATCGCCTGCATGCAGATTGACAATGTTTTGTAGTTCGACCAGGGAAAAGGGGCGAAGTAGATCACGTATAAATAATAACCCGTCTTTTTTGGTGACTCGGATCATTTCCTTAAAGCATTCAACAGGATTTGGAATGTGATGGATGATGCTGTTGGAAACAACTTGGTCAAAAGATTCATCAGGGTAGGGCATTTTTTTTGAATCAACTTGAACTAGCGTGATGGAATCTTCTAGACGGGCTGTTTGGATATTTTTATTTCCTAGTGTTAGCATTGATTCTGCGAGGTCGATTGCGGTAATCTTTAGGCCACTGTTGCGTTTGCACATTGCTATGGGGATTTGGGCAGTGCCTGTGCCAACATCGAGAATCTTAACGCCATCGTTTAGATTCCTTGCAGCAAAAAAATCGTTGCAAAATACTTCGTTGACTTGGCTGTGATCCATGGAGTCGTATTCGAAAGCTTCCTCGAGGGTGTCCATGACTTCGGGTTCTAAAATTCGGTGCAGGCTTGTCATTTTTTGTGGTGCATGTGATTGGTTTTAAGGACGAGATGTAGTTTAAGGTAGAAAGCTTTAGGAGTAAATAAGGGGAATAAAAAAACCCCGCTAATACATTTAACTGCGTTAGCGGGGCCGGAACAGAGAAGAGGCCAAGGATATAGGTTAAACTTTTGGGGCTTGTTCTGTCAATGATTTTAAAAAATAATGCGACGATTTTTGTGTGTACTTTTGTTCACTTAGGCATAATAATTGATACAATCAATTTAGATTGAAACGTGAGGATAATATTTATTAAGGGCGAGTTTTCCAACGATAGGTTGCACCTGCAGTGCATTCTTTTATAATAAAAGATAGTGTTCTAGCGCAATTTAGGCGCATTCGATTTTTATTGGGACTGCCATGTTTGATGGTTTACGAAAAGGGTTGGCCGCAGCTTTAAAAACCCTGCGTGGAAAAGGGCGCCTTTCTGAGGCGAACATCCGCGAGGCTATGGAAGCTATCCGCATCGTTCTTCTCGATGCCGATGTGAACTTCACCGCTGCCGAAAACTTTATTAATCGAATCACTGAAAAATCAATCGGCCAAGAAGTTCTTCGCAGCTTAGACCCTAGCGAACAAATAGTAAAATTCGTTTACGATGAACTTGTCTTGCTTATGGGGCCTGTGGATACCGCAATTCCTTTCGCCAAGGATCGGCCCACGATTATCATGCTTTGTGGCCTTCAAGGGCAGGGAAAAACCACCACTGCAGGCAAACTTGCACTGACACTTAAAGGCAAAGGTCGCAAGCCATTATTGGTTGCAGCAGATCTGCAAAGGCCTGCCGCTGTCGAACAATTGCGCGTTTTAGGCGAGCAGATTCAGGTTCCTGTTTATTCCGAAGTTGCAGAACCCGGCAAGCCTATACCTACGCCTGTCGAAGTTTGCGTTAATGCAATCGCCTACGCCAAGCGAACTCTCATTGATACGGTAATTCTCGATACTGCAGGTCGATTGCATATCGCTGAAATGCCAATGGATGAGCTTAAGCAGATTGATAAACTCGCTAAACCAGATCAAGTTTATCTGGTTTGCGATGCTATGACTGGTCAAGATGCAGTCAATAGTGCAGCAGCATTCAACGAGGCTTTAGAATTAAATGGCGTGATCCTTACCAAGCTTGATGGCGATGCCCGGGGTGGTGCCGCCTTATCTATCAAGGAGGTTACCAAGGTCCCGATCAAGTTTATCGGGGTTGGTGAAAAACTTGACAAGTTGGAAGAGTTTCGGCCTGAAGGCATGGCGCAGAGGATTTTGGGCCAAGGCGATATCATGTCTTTGGTGGAAAAAGTCAGTAAAGTTCAGTCCGATATTTCCAAGGAAGAATTGGAAGAGCAACAGAAGAAATTGCGCGAAGGCGACTTCAATTTAAACGATTTTAGAAAACAATTTGAACAAATTGCCAAAATGGGGTCCATGAAGGACCTGATCGGTTCCATGCCAGGAATGGCGGATATGGTTCCTGCGGGGGAAGACCCCGAAGCTGCGTTTAGAAGAATCAAAGGAATGTTGGATTCCATGACCCGGGAAGAACGGGCCAATCCGGATGTTTTAGACCAAAATCGAAGGCGTAGAGTTGCTGCGGGTAGCGGGACGCAACCCCATGATGTGAAACAGTTTCTGAATCAATTCGAGCAAGTTCGCAACTTAATGCGGGCCATGTCGAAGATGAGTGTTTGGGAAAGAATTAAGATGGTTTCGGGGATGGGTAAGATGGGTGCTTTTCAGCCCGGCGCAAAACTTAAGACAAAGGGCGATACAGGTCATAGAAAAACACCTAAGGAACGGGCTAAAGAAAGAAAAAATAATAAAAAACGCTAGTTTCTTAAAATGAATGAAGAAAGGTAGTGGGTTTCTGCCTCAATCTTTCATAAAATAAAAAATTGGCATACCTTTGGAAAGGAAGAAGCATGGCAGTTAGCATTAGAATGAAACAGTTTGGCAGACATGGCAGGCATTTTTACCGCATTGTTGCCATTGATAAACGCAGGGCACGCGATGGCGATGTTCTGGAAATTTTAGGCACCTACGATCCTTCGGTTAAAATCAAGGAATCACGGGTTATCCTTAAACCTACAAGAATCAAGTATTGGTTGAGCGTTGGCGCACAACCTTCTGATCACGTTGCAATCTTTCTCGAAAAGTACATGGAAAAATTCGAGAAGGCTGAGGCAGCAGCAAGTTCTGGTTCCTAATACCGATGCGGTTTGATGTGCTGACCTTGTTTCCTGATTTATTTCAAGGATATCTGTCTCAGAGCCTTTTGAAATTGGCGATCCAGACAGAAAAGGTTTCCATCAACCTCTGGAACATTAGAGATTGGGCCAAGGGCAAACATTCAAAAGTTGATGACAGGCCATTTGGTGGCGGACCCGGAATGGTCATGATGCCCGAGCCGATTTTTGATTGTGTCGAAGAGGTGCGCTCGAAGGTCGTTGATGATCCTGGTTTATTGGTGATGCTTACTCCCGCTGGAGAAAAGCTTAACCAAAAACTTGTGGAAGAGCTTTCTGGACATAGCAGGATTTTGCTGTTATGTGGCAGATACGAAGGCTTCGATGAGAGAATCAGGATTGGCCTGAAGCCTCGCGAAATTTCGATAGGCGACTTCATATGCAATGGCGGTGAAGTCCCCGCAATGGTTTTGATCGATAGTGTGATTCGTTTGGTGCCAGGCGTTTTGGGTGATCCTGAAAGCCTTACCGAAGAAACTCATAACGATCCAGGTGTGGTCGAATACCCCCAGTATACCCGTCCTCGGGTTTTCAGGGGGGCTGAAGTGCCAGAAGTTTTATTGGGTGGCAACCATGCCGCAATTGCTTCTTGGCGCGCAGAACAGTCTAAGTTACGAAGTCAGGGTTTGATTCAATAAAACTTTGTTTGCGAAGGAATTTTATCATGAAAAACCGCCTCCTCCAGATCGTCGAAGACATGGCAAAAAAGCATGTTGCAGATCTTTCTGAAAAATCAGATTTCAAACGATCTATGCCAACTTTTGAAGTCGGTGATACCGTTGATGTTCACTTCCGGATTTTGGAAGGTCAAAAAGAACGCATTCAAATTTTCAGCGGTCTTGTCATCAGCCAGCGAGGCTATGGCATGGGTGAAATGTTCACCGTTCGCAGAATTGTTCAGGGCGAAGGTGTTGAACGAACTTTCCCTGTAGTTTCCCCACGGGTTGCCAAGGTTGAAGTTAAGAAAACTGGCAAGGTTCGCAGGGCGAAACTTTATTACATGCGCGATAGGGTTGGTAAGGCTACCCGCCTTAAAGAACGCAAGCCCCATGTTCCTAAAGCTAAAACCAAGTAATTTTTATTCATTATAATTCGCATGCCCATGCGATTTCTAGAATGGATACTACCTTGGCGGAAATGGCTCGGAAATAAATCCGAGGGTATTGCTGCCAAGGTTCTTGTTTCGAAGGGATACATTATCCTGGCAAGAAACTGGAGTTGCAAGTTAGGCGAACTCGATATTGTTGCCCGTTTTAAAGATACCGTAGTTTTTGTTGAAGTTCGATCCAAATCTTGCGACCATACTGTGGTTGCTGCAGAGTCGGTGGGCCGGGATAAGCAAATCAAGCTTTCGAGAGCAGCAGCGGCTTTTATTCGGTCTTATAAGCTTCAGGGTAATTCTTTCAGGTTTGATGTTATTGCAGTCGCTTGGAAAAAGAACTCTTCAACTCCTGATTTAGCACACCATGAAAATGCCTTCGAGTTTATTTCCTGAATCCTTGTCAATTTAACTTAAGAGGCCTTTTTGAAATCCTCTGCACAACAACTTGAATTGATCAAAAACGGCACCGACCAAATTACTCCAGCCGATGAGTTCCTTCGCAAACTCGATCGCTCTATCTCGCTCAATAAGCCTCTTCGTGTTAAGTATGGCATTGATCCCACCGGCATTGATGTTCACCTCGGCCATACTGTTCCATTGCGAAAATTAAAACTCTTCCAAGATCTAGGGCACCAAGCCGTTCTTATCATTGGAAATTACACGGCCTTGGTTGGCGACCCCAGCGGCAGGGATCAGGCAAGGCAACGACTTACCGAAGAGCAGGTTGCTAAAAATGCCCTCGATTATCTTGTTCAGGTAGGGAAGGTTATTGATCTTTCCAAAACTGAAGTTCGTTATAATGGCGAATGGTTTTCGAAATATCGGTTTCTGGATGTTCTTTCTCTTGCGGGCACCACCACCATTCAACGAATGCTTGAGCGCGACGACTTCACCAAGCGCTATAAAGCAGGCACCCCTATTTATCTTCATGAATGCCTTTATCCCCTAATGCAAGGCCACGATAGTGTAGAGGTTCGGGCTGATGTTGAGTTGGGAGGCAGCGAACAACTTTTTAGCCTTATGGCTGCTCGCGATCTCCAAAAAAATGCGGGGCAAGAACCTCAGGTTTGCATTACTCTTCCTATCCTTCGCGGTTTGGATGGTACCAAACGCATGGGTAAAAGCCTTGGTAATTATGTTGGCGTTGGCGATTCTTCCTACGATCAATTTGCCAAGATCATGAGCATACCCGATGAACTTATGAAGGAATGGTTTGAGCTTCTTACCAACCTGTCTTCTACTCAGATCAGCGATCTTCTTGATGCTTCCAAAACCCACCCGCTTGAAGCCAAGAAAACTCTGGGTAAGAATATTGTTGGTTTTTATCATGGCGAAAGTGTTGCTAACGAAGCTGCAGAGGAATGGGTTAAACGCTTTTCGCAACGGCAAGACCCTACCGATATCCCAGTGGTTGTTTTGAATGCTACACAGCTTGCAGGCTGCACCGTAACCAAGTTGCTTGTATTCCTTGATTTTGCCAAAAGCAATAATGATGCACGAAGATTAATCCAAGGCGGTGGCGTTACGATTGGCCCTGATAAAACTAAAGTTATTGATCCAAATCAGATCATCACTATTGAGGGTGAACTAATCGTTCGAGTTGGCGCACGCAGGGTTGTTCGGGCAAAGGCTGAATGATTTAAAAGGGGCTTACTATGGCTAATCCCGTTAAGCCTACTTGGCCTATCAGCAATAAGTTGACACCCCTTCAGCCGGGCACTGTTCATATTTGGTCTTTTCATACCTCCAGGCCTTCTAAAGAAGTCGAATTATTATCAAAGTTATTGCATAAAGACGAAATAAATCGTGCCATGCGTATGCGTTCACTCGAAGTTCGCGAGCAGGCGATTGTTGGCAGGGCGGTGCTTCGAATTTTTCTTGCAGGGTATTTGGGCTGCGAGCCCCAAGCCATCATTTTTGCAAGTACAGGCATGGGTAAGCCCATTCTTGCAAGCCATCAGGGCGTTTATTTTAATCTTTCTCATTCCCATGGCTTAGGGTTGATCGCCCTTTCGAATTCTGTGGAAATTGGCGTGGATGTTGAAAAAGTCAGGTTGATCGAGAATAGCTTGTTTCTTGCTGAACGGTTCTTTTCGCCTTGGGAATCCCATACCCTTTCCCAACAACCAGGCCCCGAGATGCAATCCATCTTTTTTCAGGCTTGGACTCGAAAAGAAGCCTTTTTAAAGGCTAATGGTCATGGTCTGGGGTTTGGGCTAGACCGCGTTGAAGTCTCTTTGGGGCGCAATGAAACCCCTAGAATTAGATTAGTCGATGGCTGCCCCAACGAGGCTGGCCGTTGGACCGTTTTGCACCTTGAACCGGGCTTAGGATTCATGGGGGCTGCTGCTTTTTCGGCCACTCAGAATATCCAATCCCTTACTTGGCATTGGGACGGCAAAGAGAATCTTAAAATGATGTGAAGGAACACCTTGGGCAACTGCCGTTTATTGAATATAATAATTTTTTATATGCCCTTGTAGCTCAGTTGGATAGAGCAACGGATTTCTAATCCGTCGGTCACTGGTTCGAATCCAGTCAGGGGCATTTCTTTTCTTTAATATTCCAAAATTCTTCCCCATCTTAATGCTCCCTTAACCTTACTTCGATTATATTGTTAACTATAATCGGATTATTTCATAAATTTTGGAAGCCTATCATGCAGAAATATCTTGCTGGAATCGCAACTCTTGGATTGATTTGTTTCATGGGATTAAGTGTTTGGTCGCAACCACAAGATGGCAAGGGCGGGCCCGGAAAAGATGGCGGCAAAGATTTTAAAAAAGGCCCTGGTGGTGATAAAAAAGGACCACCTATGGGTTTTGAACTTGGCAAAGTTCTACCACCCCACATCGCAGACACTCTTGAACTTTCAGAAGATCAGTTGAAACAAATTGCAGACCTTGAAAAAGATGTCAAAGCTAAGCTCACCAAAATCTTAACCGCAGGCCAAGTCAAAAAAGTGGAAGCATCTAAAGGCCTTGGGAAAATGGATGGCAAAGACGGTAAAGATGCTAAGGGCAAAGAAGGTAAAGATAAAGGTAAGGAAGGTGCCGCCCCCGATAAAAAGAGTTCCCAGCCTAGGCCTGCCATGGATTCCAAACTTCAGAAGCCTGCTCAAATCCAATGGTATGCTTCTTTGGATGGAGGCTTGAAAGAAGCCCAAAGAACCGGGCTACCTATTTTGCTTCTTTCTGCTGCACCTCATTGTGCAGGCGTTTCAGGTACTTGGTGACCTGGGAAATCCGAGATGGATAAGAGTTTCTTGTCTGATCCCGATGTAATTGCCGCCTCCAGAAAATTTGTCTGTATCCGCCTTCTTAGCTACGAGAACAAGGATGAATCTGCGTTTTTAAAAACCTTCAATGTGGGCCGAAATGGTGATGTGGAAAATACCGTTTTCTGCATCCTCTCGCCTGATGCCAAGCAGCGGCTTTCTCGTGCTTCCCGAGGCACCAATCAAGTTTATGGAAATCCTAAAAACATGGCAAAAAGCATGGCCGAGCTTGCCCTAAAGTACCCCGGTGTGGCGTCAGAGGTCGAAAAAATCCCAAGTGTTCCCTACGTTGCTGATTTGCGTTTGGCTTTAAATGTTGCAGGTTGTGACAAGCAACCACTTGTAATTGTTAATCCGGCTGCAAACGGTGCTGCCTTGGAACTTGAAAAAAAGATATCAGCTATTGCTTGGTCGAGTGAGTTTCTAGGCAAGTTTATTTATGTGAAAGTTAGGGATCAAAAAGAATTAGAGTTGGTTAATGGAGCTGAAAAAGAATCGCAGATTTTGGTGGTTCAGCCTGATAACTTTGGATTGAAGGGCGAGGTGCTGTTTCAAACAGCAGATGTTTCAACATTGCAGTTAAAGGAAACATTGAGCCAAGGGGTCAGCAAAGGTAAATGGCCTGAGTTAAGTTTTTGGAATCATGTCCAGCAAGGGCATCAAAAAGGGGTCTTTTGGGAAACCAAATTGCCAGTGACTGATAAGCAAGAGTTAAGCGCCCGCGAGCGTTCCCGCCCAAAAAATAGCAGTAAATAAGCTTATTGGTGAAAAATTTATGCGAATACTTGTTGTTGAAGATGAACCGGACTTGTTGCGCACTATTGCCAAGGCGTTGCGTGAAAAAAGCTATGCAGTGGATGAAGCAATGGATGGTAGCGAGGGCCTTTCTTGCGCTGCAATCAGTAGATATGATGCTATTGTTCTGGATATGATGATGCCCGTGATG
>CAJCCR010000047.1 GCA_903960945.1 uncultured Planctomycetaceae bacterium | reverse complement strand
GTCCATTTATCCTGAAACCCCCGCTGCGCTTGCTGGAATCCGAAAAGGGGATGTGGTTTTGCAGATTGATAATGTCGTGATTCGCAATGAAAACCACTTCATTAATGTTGTTAGTTCCATGGATCCGGGTAAGACGATCAAACTTAGAATCTGGCGTGAAAGAGTTTCAAGGGAATTTAATGCTGTTGTCGGGGATTGGAATGCAGCGCAGGCAAAGCTTAAAGTAAGCCAATAAGAAAGTGGGGCGTCCTACCCCTTATTAGCTTCCTTGCCAAAGCACCTGCAATATTAAAAAGCACTAATTGGTTTTCGGGATCTTAAAACCAATGCCTTATTTATTTCGATTGAACTTATGTAATACGCTTCGTCAGACAATGCAAGCATTCTATTTTAAAATTTCAAAGAAATACAATCTAAGATATTAAGCATGTTAGTGGTTCTTCATGCCTACAGCGTCACGCACTAGGTCTATTGTGGCGCGGGCCTCCGCTCTAGCTTTTCTTGCCCCATCCCTCAGAATTTCCTCTACAACACCGGGGTTTGCTGCTAATTCTTTGCGCTTGATGCGGGCTGATTCAAAATAGGTGTTGATCTTGGCAAGCAACGATTTCTTCGCTTCCCCATACCCCATTCCGCCCGCTTGATATTTTTCAGCAAGCTGTTTTTTTTCTTCTTCCGATGCAAAGAGTGAGTAAAGAGTATAGACATTGCACTTCTGGTGATCCTTGGGGTCTGCAACCGGCGTGCTATCGGTGACGATGCTCATCACTTTTTTTTCCAGGGCCTTTCCTTCTGCAAATATTTCGATGGTGTTGCCATACGATTTACTCATTTTCTGCCCATCAATCCCCGGAACTTTCGATTCTTTATCGAGCTTATATTCTGGGATCGGAAAAATATTGGCGTAGGTACGATTGAACTTTCCTGCGATATCCTGAGTCATTTCCACATGCTGAATTTGATCTTTTCCTACGGGAACCAAGGTCGAACGATAAATTAGAATATCAGCTGCCATCAGGATGGGGTAATAGAACAATCCGACGCTTGCATCGATACCTTTTTCGATTTTTTCTTTGAAGGAAACAGCTCGTTCCAAAAGCCCCATGTTGGTGACCGTTGAAAAAATCCAAGCCAGCTCTGTAACTTCGGGAACATCGGATTGCCTGAAAAAGATTGCTTTTTCAGGATTCAAGCCTAGTGCCAGGTAATCAAGTGCAACATCGGAAGTGTTTTCCCGCAGGGTTTTGGCATCATGGATGGTCGTAAGAGAGTGATAATCCGCAATAAAAAGTAAGCATTCTGCGCTATGATGGAGCTCGATATGCTGCCTAACTGCGCCAAAGTAATTTCCCAGATGAAGTTTGCCCGAGGGTTGAACGCCACTGAGTATGCGTTTTTTTGGCTGATTAATGCTCATGACGGGCCTCCTTATGGTGTATAAAGAATTAGTTTAATGTTCAGAGACAGTTTTGGCTCGTTTTCTTGAATATTTATGGCGTGGGTATTTCGAAGCCAGAGGTAATTGATGAATCACGAAACAGATATGTTGGTCGCAGCTTTGAGAAAAGTTGTGGCTTCTGGTGGGGAACATTTATTGTTCAAGGTTTCTAAGCAAGAAGGTTTGTTTGCATCGAAGACGGGGCTTGCAGCAGAGGTTGCCCAGAATGCTTTGGACAGGCAATTCATCGAGCTGGTGCGTAGTGAAGGCGAGGGAAAAAAATTATGTCAGTGGGTGAAAATTACCGCAAAGGGCATTCGTTTCCTGCATGAAAGAGAATCCCCGGTGCGCGCTTTGGATGAGGCGTTGAGTTTGCTGAAGAAGGAAAAAGAAGCCACTGCGGTAGGGGTGGTGCGAATGCAGGAAAGGCTTGAGGAAATATCTGAAAAACTTTTGCTAGAGGCAAGTCAGTGGACTCTGAAAATTGAATCGCTTGAAAAGCGAATATTAGATGCGTTGGACCGACTCGAACAAGCTGGCCCTTTGGTGCCCCCGGGTTTGCTGAAAGAAGTTCCTTGGTCGATCGAGGTAGTGCGATATTTGCAATGGCGCAGGGGCGAGTTGGATTCTGGGAAGTGCCCGCTTCCAGAGTTATTTGAAATGTTGCAGAATGCTTATTCTTATTTAGATTGCCCATCCTTTCATGATGGTTTAAAAAAGCTTTTTCAGGCACGGGTAATTAGGTTAGAGGGTGTTTCTGATCCTGCTTTAATGGATAAGCCGGAGTTTGCGCTTTTGGATTTGGGTCAGGTTTACTACTTTGCTTGTCGTTAACGAATTATGAAGAATCATCAATTATCTGCTTTTTAGTATCAATTATTGAAGGAGTAATGTCTACTAAT
>CAJCCR010000046.1 GCA_903960945.1 uncultured Planctomycetaceae bacterium | reverse complement strand
GAATGCTTTAATAATGATCATCAGGTGACCCAGCATTTTCATGAGTTTGCGATGGGGCTGCAAGTTGATGCCGAGGGCAATTTCTATTATGCCAAGGCTGCCTGCCATGCGCTTAAAGCCGTGGTTCCCCACCATGGAACGCTCTTAAAGGTTAGCAAGGATGGCTCGAAGACTGAAATTTTGGCCACTGGTTTCAGAGCGCCCAATGGCGTGTGCCTAAACCCCGATGGTACTTTCTTTTTAACGGATCAAGAGGGTTTTTGGATGCCAAAGAACCGCATCAATCTTGTTGAGAAGGGTAGTTACCATGGAAATTTCTGGGGCTATCACGATGTTACAGATTCATCCGATGCAGCAATGAAAAACCCACTCTGCTGGATCACCAATGAGTTTGATCGTTCACCTTCTGAATTGCTTTGGGTTACTGGAAATGGTTGGGGCCCGCTTAAGGGGTCACTTTTGAATTTTTCTTATGGTTACGGGAAAGTTTATGTTGTGCCCCATGAAAAAGTTAATGGCGAATGGCAGGGCGGGATGTGCGCATTACCTTTGCCTCAATTCCCCACCGGGGTTTCCCGGGGTAGATTCAATCCTGAAGATGGTCAGCTTTATTGTTGTGGTATGTTTGCTTGGGCTGGTAATCAAACTGCTCCGGGCGGGTTCTACCGTATTCGTTATACAGGTAAACCTGTTCAACTCCCCGTTGAATTGCATGCAATGAAGAAAGGTGTTTCGATTAAGTTAAGCGGAGAAGTTGATTCGAAGTCTGCCACTAACCCAGAGAATTATGCCGTTAAGATCTGGGGGCTAAAACGCAGCGAGAAATACGGTTCAAAGCATATTGATGAGAGAACGCTCAAAGTTACTTCAGCAAAGTTGTCTGCAGATAATAAGAACATTGAATTACAAATCGAAGGCATCGAACCAACTTGGGGTATGGAAATCAAGTATTCTTTGCTTGCTGCAGATGGGCAGAAGTTTAACGGAGTGATACACAATTCGATTTTCCGCCTTGCTGATTAAAGCATAAACAGCAAGACGGAATTTGAAAGAAGTGAAGCTTAAACCAGTTCAGGCATAGGTTGGGCATTATCCTCGACGAGGAATTGTGGCCTGCCGTTGATATCGGTTAAGGTTACCTCGTTCGTATTGATGCCCAAGTTATGGTAAAGGGTGGAGTAAAGTTCTCCAAACTTAACGGGTCGCTGTGTTGCTTCTCCACCGATGCGATCTGTGGCGCCAATCACTTGACCCATTTTCATACCGCCCCCTGCAACTAACGCGCAGTTGACTTGAGGCCAATGATCGCGGCCTACGATATTGCTAATTTTGGGGGTACGGCCAAATTCGCCCATGATGACCACGCTGCAATCTTTATCCATGCCGCGTTGGTGAAGATCTTCAATTAGTGCACTGACGCATTTATCAAAGATCGGGAAGTCTTCTTTTTCGCGTACAAAGATGGTATTGTTGTCTCGGCCTTCTGCTTTCATTCCGCCATGCCAATCCCATTTGCTATAGTTAAGGGTAACAACGCGAGCGCCCGCTTCAATTAATCTGCGGGCAATAAGCATACTTTGTGGAACTCGGGGTGCGCCATTACCATCGATGAACTTGGTCGGGTCGCCAGTGCCATAGCGTTCCACGGTGTGTGGGTGTTCCTTCGATAAATCTAGCGCATCTGCAAGACGCGAAGATGTCAGTAGACCAAAAGCTTGTTCGTTGAAAGTATCCATGCCTTTAAGCATACCCTTGGCATCGACATCACGGCGCATGTGATCAAAGCTGCGCAATAGGTTTTTTCTTTCCGAAAGGCCGTCGAGGGTAACCCCCTGAAGGATCATATCTTTTCGTGAGGGGCCCATAGGTCGAAAAGGTGTGTAGGAAGATCCGAGGAAGCCTGGGCCGGGTTCGTTGTAAGGGCCGTGGGTGCAGGTATAGCACATACTGATGAAGGGAGGAGTTGCCTGATCAACAGGGCCCTGAATTTTTGCTACGGTGGATCCGAATTGGGGCCATCCACCAGCAGGTGTCATCTTTTTTGGATGGTGCCCATTGAAAACTTGAATCGCATCATGCCCATCTTGGTTGCCAACGATGGATCTGATGATGGTTAATTTGTCCATCATCCCAGCAAGCAGAGGGAATGCTTCGCAGATTTTGATGCCATTGACATTGGTTGCGATTGGTTTCCAGGGCCCTGCGATTTCTTTTGGGGCATCAGGTTTTAGATCGAACATATCTTGGTGGGGCGGGCCACCAACAAGGTAAATCAAAATGACTGATTTTTGCGAAGACTTGATTCCTGCCTTGGCTTCAGCTTGCAAAAGTTGGGGTAATGTAAACCCTGCAGCACCAAAGGCGCCTATTTTAAGAAAACTTCGTCTTGCGAGCTTATGGTTGGCGTGGGTTGACATTGTAAGTCTGCTCCAAAAAACGCAAAGAATCATCAGGCGGGATTAGAATCTTATCTCATAAATATATCGTATGTTGAAGGCCGAAAGAATTAAAAATCGTCAAAGATACAGTCTTTTTTTTATCTTTGGCCCTGATTTTACTCGCATAATGTATGTTTATCTCAAAATAACCACCCTTTTTGCTTTTGTTCGATCCTTATTGCTATTAGCCTAATTGTTCCTTCCTTTGTATTAAGAGATCTTTCTCATGATAAGTTTTCATTCTGTTCGCTTCGCAACTTTCCTTGTTTTGGTCCTTTCTTTTGAAACGCTCTTTGCTCAGGAAATTAAACCTGTTCGGGTAGGCATCCTTG
>CAJCCR010000045.1 GCA_903960945.1 uncultured Planctomycetaceae bacterium | reverse complement strand
GGTTTTCTTTTACATTTTCATGAGCATCCCAACTAGCTCTTGGGCTTCCTGCAATGGGACCGCCTGAGTAGATTTGCACAAATCGAACCCCGCGTTCCAAAAGTCTTCTTGCAAGCAGGCATTTTTGGGCACACACAGAAGTTTCGGGTCGATTGATCCCATAAAGATTTTGGATATACATGGGTTCGTTACTGATGGTTGTAGCTTCAGGAACAGAAAGTTGAAGCTTTGCAGCCATTTCGTGGGATTTTATTCGTGCTGCAAGATTTGTATCACCAGGGAATCCTGAAAGGTGCGAAGCGTTTAATTGATTAAGGAAATCAAGGGAGTCCTTTTCTTCATCTATGCGTCGTGATCTAGCAGGATAAAGGTTTTTGAGAGGCTGGTTCCCTGATTGAAAAATAACCCCTTGATGATTTGCTGGTAAAAAACCATTCGACCAGTTGGAAGCACACCCGTTCGGTTCGCCTCTACCATCAGGAAGCACAATAAAGACAGGAAGATTGGCATTTTCAGAACCAAGGCCATAGGAAATCCAGCTTCCCATGGAAGGGAAACCGTTTGAGTTAAACCCGCTATTTTCAATGAATAATGCGGGTGTATGATTTGCTGAATCAGAAACCATGGAACGAATAATGGTTAAGTCATCAGCGCATTTTGCAATATTAGGAAATAGTTCAGAAATGTAGAGTCCGGAGTTGCCTCGTTGTTTAAACTCCCAATCATTTTTTCGAATTAACCCAACTTGATTAAAGAATGTATCTGGGACTTTGTCGGTGAGGAGTTTCTTACCATGAAATTTTTCGAGTTCAGGTTTGTAATCAAAGGAATCAAGGTGTGAAAGTCCGCCAACCAAGGAGATTTGAACGACTCGTTTCGCCCTAATTTTCTTTGAATTGTCTTTTGTCTTGATGTCATTTGCTAAAGACTTCTGGCCTAATATGCTCGCTAGGGCAGTAATAGCAATACTTTGGCTGCCATTACAGAGGAAAGATCTGCGGTTATTAAATGAATGATACATTGCGGGTTATTCCAAGGTGAGGAATTCGTTGGTGTTTAATATTGCCCTTATTAAAGGTGTAAACCCATGTTTTTCTACAAGGGCCAAGGCCTTAGATTTTTCAGCATCTAATGGTGGGCGCTGAAGCAGATGATGGAAGACATGGTTAATTTTTTGATCACTGGAAGTTAGTGTTTCAAAATCTGAATGATTTTTCGAATATGATTCTGAAAGATTTTGCGTAAAAGGACCATTCCAGAACGCCAACGCTTGGATAGGCGTGGTTGTCTTACTTCTTTTGGGTGCTGCGGAAGAATTGTCGGGGCAGTCGAAACTATCTAGCAAACCTTGATTTGCACCACGTGGAGTAAAACGATAAATGCTATGTCTGGAAAGGCTGAAGTCTAATTTTTCAAGTGGATTATAATAGGTGGTTCCATTATTTGATTCTGTTTTATAATCGGAAAACCCGGGGCCATACATTTCTTGATTAAAGGTACCACAGGTTTTTATTGAGGAATCGCGTATTGATTCTGCGTCCAACCTTCTGGGTGCCCAGCGCCAAAGATAGCGATTGTCGAAATCTTTTTTGAGTGAATCAGCAGAGGGCTTTGATTCTTGTTGATAGGTACGAGAAAGAACAATG
>CAJCCR010000044.1 GCA_903960945.1 uncultured Planctomycetaceae bacterium | reverse complement strand
TGGTGGTTCGTCCAGGATTTGGAACCGCGGATGATTGGATCGCTGAAAACACTGGGCCGGGCGATCTCGTCATTACTGCAGATATTCCACTTGCTGCCCGCTGCCTCGAAAAAGGTTCGCTCGTTCTCAATGCCAAAGGAAAGCAATTCACAGAAAACGACATTGGCACGGCTCTGGGAATGCGCAGCCTTATGGAAGAACTTCGACAAAGTAATTTGGTTTCGGGGGGCCCTTCCCCCATGGGCGCAAAAGATCGCTCTAAATTTCTTTCCAAATTTGATGAGCTTATTAATGCAGTTCGTAAAGCATACCCACCACGCAAATAAATCGCTTCTCCCAAAACTCGCACCTAAAATCTTCAATCAACTGGATTATTACAAATGGTTTGTACATAATTAATCTTTTGCTACTTTTCTTCAAGAGGAGAAAGATCATGAACCACTTATCACGCAGAAGCTTGCTTGCTGGCGCAACGATCGTCGGGCTATCCGGTACAGAAGTGCTGGCATTTGCAGACAATAAAAAACCCTTCAAATTCATGCTGAACACCAGCACCATTCGCGGGCAGAAACTTCCTCTTAAAGATCAGGTCGAGGTTGCTGCCAAGGCTGGTTACGACGCAATCGAACCTTGGATTAGCGATATAGACCAATTCATCAAAGATGGTGGAAACCTCAAGGATATGGGCAAGCGAATTAAAGATAGCGGCATGACCATGGAAAGTGCCATCGGTTTCTTCGAGTGGATTGTTGATGATGATGAAAAACGAAAACAAGCAATCGAGCTTGCAAAAAAGACCATGGATAATTTGGCACAGCTAGGTGGAAAAAGGCTTGCTGCGCCCCCTGTTGGTGCTACCAATAAGCCTGGGATTGATTTATATGCTGCTGCCCAGCGGTACCGGGAATTGCTTATTGCTGCGAGTTCCATTGGCGTGATTCCCCAAGTTGAACTCTGGGGCTTTTCAAAAAACCTTAGCAAACTTGGGGAAGTGGCATTGATCGCAATCGAAGCCAAACACAAAGATGCCTGCATATTAGCTGATGTTTACCATTTGTTTAAAGGTGGGTCTGATTTCGAAGGTCTTAAACAACTTGGGCAAGGCGCACTTCAAGTTTTTCATATGAATGATTACCCAAAGAATTTAAATTCGACCGAGATTCAAGATAAGGATCGGGTTTATCCCGGCGATGGTATTGCACCACTAACAACCATGCTGAAAACTTTACGCGACAATGGGTTTAATGGTTTTCTTTCGTTAGAGCTATTCAATCGAGACTATTGGATGCAGGATGCGAACTTGGTTGCAAAAACCGGGCTCGAGAAAATGAAAGAGGTCGTGCAAAAAAGTTTAAGTTAACTCGCTACTAATAAAGTCCTTACCATTTTAAGGGAGGAAAAGCGGCAATCCTCTTGCCCCGCTTTCCTCCCTTATCTATTTCCATGAAAATCCCTCGCCTTTGCCAACTCTTCTCGACTTGACTTGATTCTTCAAATAGGTATTGTTCCCAACTTCATGAGATGGTGTAAAGATTTTTACGCCGGTAAGTTTTCTTACTGGTCCTTTGATTCGAGACGGAAGGTGTATTCATGCGAAGTAAATCATATATGCAAAAGAAATCACCCAAGGCTATTCACTGGAGCATGGCATTAGTGCTTGCTTTCCTATCAGTTCTGCCTGGATGCATGCATCAAACTCCAAGATTAGTTGCTGAAGAAGAAACGGAACGCGATCGCTACGGAGTTCGCACACTGGGCGAATTTTGTACGGTTGGAAATGCAGACCCTCTTCCTTTAGGTGGGATTGGTTTAGTGGTAGGCCTTGATGGAACAGGCGCTGCGCCTACAAATGATGCCAATCGAACCATGCTGGAAGACGATCTTCGCAAGCAAGGCGTTCGAAATATAAAAGAAATGCTTGCAAGCAATAATGTAGCTTTGGTTATGATTTCTGCATCTATACCACCGGGAACTCGCAAAGGCGACACTTTGGATATCGAAGTTAGACTACCGCCCAGCAGCAAGGCTACAAGCATACAAGGTGGACATCTAAAAGAGTGCATTTTATATAACTACGATTTTGCAAAGAATCTTTCTCCAACTTACACAGGCCCCAAAGGCACTTTACGTGGGCACCCTGTTGCAAGGGCTGAAGGTCCACTTTTAGTGGGATTTGGCAAAGCGGGTGAAGATGACGAAGGCAGAGTAAAATCGGGCAGAATTTGGGGTGGTGGAAGAACACAAATCGATTGGCCCTTCACTCTTATTCTGAATCAAGATCAACAATTTGCACGCGTATCAGGCATGATTTCAGATCAAATAAATGAAACTTTCCAAATCAGTAAAGGCGATCCAAGCGCTGTTATTGCCAGCACTAAAAACAATATCTCGGTTTCGTTAAGGGTTCCCACACAATACAAATTAAATCATCCACGATTTCTTAGAGTGGTCAGGCTCATCCCGACCAAAGAAAACGATGCAGGTATAGGCGGACAAGGACGCGCCAACTACATCAAAAAACTTAATGAAGACCTTATGGATCCTAGTCGTTGCGTAACAGCAGCTCTTAGACTTGAAGCATTAGGGCAAGAGACTATTAACACTTTAAAGAATGGCCTTAAGAACGAACATCCTTTGATTCGATTTAGTTCTGCAGAAGCGCTGGCTTATTTGGGCAGCCCTTCTTGTGGCGAAGAATTGGCCCGATCAGTTATTGATCAACCCATGCTCAGGGCTTTTTCACTTACAGCTATGGCATCACTTGATGAAGCCATTTGCCAAGTAAAGTTACGCGAAATTCTTTACTCATGCACAGATGATGAAACCCGCTACGGCGCATTCCGAGCCTTACGGGCACTAGATGAAAAGAACGAAACAATTCAGGGCGAATTTTTGAATGAATCATTCTGGCTACATCGGGTTTCACCTGACACCCCTGGCATGGTTCATATCTCTACAAGTAAACGCCCTGAGATCGTTTTGTTTGGCAAAGAACCAGCCTTTAGGCCGCCTTTCTCGTTGCTTGCAGGTGAATTCACACTTACCTCCGGCAAAGATGATGAAAAATGTAATATCTCACGCATTCCGCTACGAAGCGGTAAAACAATGAGGAAATCAACTGGCCTAACCGTCAGTGAGATACTTCAAACCTTGGCAGATATGGGAGCTCTTTACCCAGATGTCACCGAACTGCTTCGCCAAGCTGATACGACGCAGGCCCTTACTTGCAGGGTAAGAAATGATGCACTTCCTCAGGCTGTTTCGGTGTATGATTTAGTAAAGGCTGGAAAAATGAAAAAAGGGAAAAACGAAGAATTCGGACTCGCAATGGACACCAGACCCGATCCTTCTGCAACCCCTAATTTATTTGCTCCTGTTAAACCTTTAAGTTTTTCAAACACCGAGGATCAGGAAGCTCTGCTAAACAAAAAACCAGAAGCCAAGGAAAAAGTAACTGCAGAGCGATTAAAAAACGGACAAGATAAATAATATTTTACCGGGGGCTCCAAGGCACCTTGCCTTGGGCTACACCTTAAACGGAATTCTGCATGCTAAAAAGTTTGGAATTAACCGGCTTCAAATCCTTTGCCGATAAAACAGACTTTAATTTCCCTCTTGGCATCACTGCCATCGTTGGGCCCAACGGTTCGGGCAAAAGCAATATTGTCGATGCGATACGCTGGGTACTAGGCGAACAAAGCGCCCGCAGCCTTCGTGGTGGGGAGATGACTGATGTTATCTTCAACGGTTCCGCTTCGCGAAAAGGCAATGGCCTTGCTGAAGTTTCTCTCCTTTTTGATAACACAAAAAAAATATTCCAAACAGAAAGCGCAGAAGTCCAAGTAACTCGCAGAGTTTACAGAAATGGTGATAGTGAATACCTGATTAACCGCAAAACATGCAGACTTAAAGATATAAAAGATTTGTTCATGGGTAGCGGGGCTGGTTCAGATGCTTATTGTATTATCGAACAGGGTAAAGTTGACGGCCTTTTGCAATCTTCCCCTAAAGATCGAAGAATCATTTTTGATGAAGCTGCCGGTATCAGCCGTTTTAAAGTAAAAAAACTTGAATCTCTTCGAAGGTTGGAACGAGTTGATCAAAATGTCGAACGCCTCAAGGATATTTTGGAAGAGGTAGAAAGACAATTAAAAACAGTACGGTTGCAAGCAACAAAGGCACAGAAATGGCAGGAATATTCTGAAAGGCTAAAAGAATTACGCTTAAATCTTGGGCTTCAGGAATACTCGCAGCTCACAGAAAACCTCGAATCGGAATATGCCAAGCTTTCCTCCCTTAAAAACGATTTGGAACAAGGCTTATCAGAAACCGATGAACTCGAGAAAAAGGCTCGGGAAAAAGAATCTTTGGTAGCACAACTGGATGAACAAATACGAAGCGGAGACCTGTTGATTTCTGAAGCCAGGCAAAATATCGCCGCGGGCGATTCTTCGAAAAAAAGTGACCGCGACTCTCTCGAAACTTCGGAGCGAGATCTCCTTCAGGC
>CAJCCR010000043.1 GCA_903960945.1 uncultured Planctomycetaceae bacterium | reverse complement strand
TACATCCATGGCTTCTACGGGCCCCATGGTTACCAACATACGTCGAAGCAAATGAACCTTTTTCAAAACTTCAGGCGACAATAGCTTTTCTTCTTTTCGGGTACCCGACTGGCAAATATCCATCGCGGGAAAAATCCGCCTGTCTGCAAGCTTACGATCCAGCACCATTTCCATGTTGCCAGTACCTTTGAATTCTTGAAAAATCACTTCATCCATACGGCTTCCCGTATCAATCAAGGCTGTTCCCATAACAGTTAGGCTGCCACCCTCTTCAAAAGCTCGTGCTGTTCCAAAAAGCCTTTTAGGAACTTCCAACGCCTTGGAATCAACACCGCCGCTCATTATCCTACCGCTATTAGCAGTGTTTTTATTGTACGCACGGGCAAGCCTCGTAAGGCTATCAAGCAAGATGAATACCTGCTTGCCCTGCTCTACCAACCTACGACCCCGTTCAACCACAAGTTCAGCGGTACGAACATGGCTTGCGCTATCACGATCAGAACTGCTGGCAATTACTTCGCCTTTAATAGTTCTACGCATTTCAGTAACTTCTTCGGGCCGCTCATCAACCAAAAGAACTACAAGGTGCATTTCAGGATGATTGACGGAAACAGCTTGGGCGATATGCTGCAACAGAATGGTTTTACCAGTTCGAGGTGGTGCAACGATAAGCCCTCTTTGCCCCTTACCAATGGGGGTAAGCAAATCCATAACCCTAGTGGTGAGAGGTTCTTTTCCGGTTTCTAATTTAATTAATTGGTGGGGATCGATAGCGGTAAGGTCATCGAAATTACGCTGAGTAAAGCTATCTGGGTTTTTGCCTTCGATTGTTTCCAATTTAAGAAGGCGTGGGGGTTGTGAGCCACGAAAAGCTTCACACATGCCGCCCAATAAAAGGCCTTCACGAAGTTTCAGCCTTTGGATAAGTGCGGAAGCAACAGCGGGATCAGAAGGTTGCGGAGCGTAATCTTTGGCAGGGTTACGAAGAAATCCATAACCTCTGGGGTGAATTTCAAGAACACCTTGAAGGCTAACAGCATCTTCAGGCAATGGAAGATCCATTGCGGGCTCAACAGGAGGCCTAAAGCCATCCCCTTGGGACCCTTGAGATCCCTGATAGGGCCTATTTTGCCGCTGGGAATTTTGCGGTCTGCCGTCACGATAATTAGGTTTGCGGGAGGGGCCTTTGTTGCCTCTACCGCGTCCGGGTCCGGGTGGATATGAGTTCATACTTTCCGATACTGCGTTACCGCTTCAAAAGTACCATCGGGAAGGGGCACAAGTTGGTAGTCACCAAACAAATTAGGTGCTTCAACTTGTAGAATTTTCAAGACTGCAATTGCAAG
The DNA here is from genome assembly GCA_903960945.1 of uncultured Planctomycetaceae bacterium. GTDB lineage: Bacteria > Planctomycetota > Planctomycetia > Gemmatales > Gemmataceae > UBA969. The sequence continues at coordinate 2,527 of CAJCCR010000043.1, read as the reverse complement.
CTTACGAATTTCATCTTCAGCATGCCTATTACCGCGCATTTCGATGAAATGCCTTAATGAACGGGCATTTGCTGTAACAAAAATTTTGGTTTCAGTGGCATTGGGAAGCACACTTCTTGCAGCCTGCCTAGCTAACTTACGCCTTAATGTACGATCAGGTTCATCCTTGAACTTCTCTGCCAAAATCTCGACCAGCTTGATATAACCCTTATGCGCAGCTTCGACCGTTTCAAGCCAGATTTTATGCGCCTCGGGGTCGCTTGCTATACAATCAGGTTCAACATATTCTGCTACTGATTCATCAACATATCGCTGGCTTAACTGGGAATACCCCATACCAGCACGATGCCTTACAAGTTCATGCGTTAACGACCGACTAACGCCTGTAAAAACAAAGCTCCATACCGCATGTTCTAGTACCGAGCCATGCCCTACTTCGAGAATATGCTCGATATAAGCATGATTGCCACCCGGCCTGGGCTTGGCAAAACTCATGTAGCAAACCCGCCCTGCTACTTCGGTCAGGTATTCCCCTGCTACTTCGGTATCCGAATGCCAGGAAACACCATGATCCTCAAGGAACTGGTTAAGGGTGCCATCATTGATCATTTGCTTACCCATGAGGTAAACTTTAGGATCAGAAATAACTTTCATCGACGCTTGATTTTGCTGATTAACTGCCATGAATCCTTGCTCTTGGGCACCTTGCCTGATTTAAATCAGTTTAAGGCAATACCGATGTGGGAATGTATTCTAAGCCTTGTATTCTAGTCTCTATCCGAGACTATTCATATGAGATAATGGACATCATACTCTTTAAATTGAGGATGTCAACGAAATGAATGCCTCTAAAATATTCATTTTTAGATTTTGGGTTTTTTCTATGCCTTTTGCCCAGAGACGCTAACATAGTAATAGTTTCAATAAATCATTAAAATTCTGGGGCAAAGCGTGGCTAAAATGACCAAGCAAATCACCCAAACTGATACTAAACCAGTTACCGTACCTGATTTTCTTTTAGCAAAATCTCAAGGTCGAAAATTAACCGTAGCCACTGCGTATGATTTTCCCAGTGCTAAAATCATGAATGAAGCAGGAATCGACTGCATTCTTGTAGGCGACTCACTAGGCATGGTGATCCAAGGGAAATCCGATCCACTTTCTGTCACCTTAAAGCAAATGATCTATCATGCAGAAATGGTGGCCCGCGCAAGCAGCCATAGTTTGGTTGTTGTTGATCTACCCTTCATGAGTTATCAGGAATCTGCACAACAAGCCCTTAAGAACTCAGGGAAAGTTCTAAAAAAAACCGGTGCGCATGCGGTAAAGCTCGAAGGTGGAAGGCGCGTTGCCGAATCCATCAGAGCGATCACCAACGCAGATATTCCAGTAATGGGGCATGTGGGCCTGACGCCACAATCTGTGCGGAGAATTGGTGGATTTAAAATGCAACGCAACGAAAACGAAATCCTCCAAGATGCCCTTGCGGTCGAAGAAGCCGGAGCGTTTGCAATTGTTTTAGAATGCATTCCACCCGATATCGCACAAAAAATCAGTAGCACCTTAAAAATACCAACCATTGGGATTGGTGCGGGCCCGCATTGCGATGGGCAGGTACTTGTCGGCCACGATTTATTGGGCCTGACTACAGGGTTTCATCCACGCTTCAGTAAAAAATATGCAGATATCGCAGATATCATTAAGTCTGCAATAGCTTCCTATTGCAGTGAGGTGCGCAGTGGAAAATTCCCCGGTCCAGAGCACACCTTCAAATGATAATACCCCGCGCCCTTCACTCTTCCTTAACACCCAAAACCATTTCACCCATGGTGTTTCTTAGCCTTTTTCTAATCCCTTTTCTAATGCAAATGAACGAAAACATTTGCTTTGCTGCAGACTTGGTTCAGGCTAGAAAACTTCTTCTCACCGGAAAACTAGAAGAAGCAAAAGATGAATATCAGGAAATTCTAAAAGATCCAAAAACTGCACACGCTGCAATCATTGGCCTTAGCAAAATAAGCGAAGCACAAGGCGACCTCAATGCTGCTTTGAAAATAATCTCAGACCTCAAAAACCCCTCTGCCGATGTTCTTGGCCGTAAGGCGGAAATTCAATTTCTAATGGGCCTATGGAACGATGCTGAAGCTTCCGCTGCAAACGCTTTATTGCAAAACCCAGATCACCTGCAAGCACGATGGGTAAAAGCCCGCATACTCTGGGAGGGTGGCGAAATTCCCAAAGCACTCTCAGCGTTTCAGTGGTTTGTAAAATCCTACTCCGATAAGCTGGAAACGCCCAATGCTTATAAGAAGCCTGAAGATTTATTGATTATCGCCCTGGCAAGCTTGGAAAACGCCCGCTGGTATGCCCTAGGCGATGAACTCGAAACCATTCTGAATGACCTACTGAAAGACACTCTTAAAATTGATCCTGATTTCTGGCCCGCAGAAGCCCTAGCAGGAAAAATCCTCCTCGAAAAACACAACCGACCCGAAGCACTCACTGCCTTTTCCAAAGTCCTTGCCAT
>CAJCCR010000042.1 GCA_903960945.1 uncultured Planctomycetaceae bacterium | reverse complement strand
GGCTGTAACCCATGTAAAGAAGATAGAATCACTTGGGGATATTTCTGTTGTTGAGTGTGAGTTGGAAACAGGAAGAACACATCAAGTGCGAATTCATTTAGGGGAAGCAAATGCTCCCCTATGTGGCGAAAAGATTTATGATAGGCCATTAAATGGCCGGCCTAAGCCAGATCCTAGTGGGATCGATCGGATAGCATTGCATGCCTGTTATTTAAGTTTTGAGCACCCTACGAGTGGTAAAATTCTGAGTTGGAAAAGTTCAATTCCACCCGATATGCAAGGGGTTATTGAAAAATTGAGAGAGGAAAAAAATAAAGCCCCGGAATAATCCAGGGCTTTGTTTTTTTGAATTACTAATATTAAGGCTTTGGTGCTGGAGTTGGGCTTGGAGTAACGGTAGGAGCTGCTTTGACTGAAATAGGATTTACATCCATAGTTTCAACACCAGTTTCCTGAGTTTGCTCTAGTTCAATCTTGGTCTTCTGCCCACCGATATCAACGGTAAGATCACCAGCAATCTTAAGGCTCATACTTGAACGATCAATTCTGCCCTTTGCAGCATCAAACAAAATAAGGCCGTTTGATGATGCTGTTTTGATATTTGCAGAATCGATTTTGAAAGGTAATCCGCCTGCGTTACTAGTAACAGGTTTGGTATAAACCAAATCCGCCTTAACAGAAATCTTGTCCATCTTCTTTTCGTCTTGGCCTTCATAGGTGTAGGTGTAGGAATTGTCGTACTTTCCGATAGGACCCATATCAAGGGAGGTTGTACGCTTCCAAGTGCCTTTTTCCTTATCGCCTTTTGTGACTTCAATATTAGGAATTGCTCCAAAAGTAGGTTCAGCCATTTCTACCATGGTTTTTTCGCTAAGGATCTTGTCAAGCAAAGGTTGCATTTGGGGGTTAGAATTAACCAGTTTTTTGACAAATTCTTCTCGGCCCGCAATCTTAGTTACTTTCATGTCTTTCGTGTTGATGGTAACTAAAAATTCAGTTCCAACCAAAGCTTTGAAGAAATCAGACAATGGGGTTGTTGAAGTAGATTCTTTAGTTGAATCATGCTGAACTTTGGTTCCACCAATATCAATATTCAGGATTACGCCTTCAATCTTTTGCTTAAGTTCCCAATTGTCTCCGTCTTGCTTGACGGGAGTCCAACTGAAAAAAAATGTTTGGTTTTGTTCCTGATTGATATCTGTACCAGTCACCTTCATCTTTTGGACGGTTTTGGTAACCACCTTTTGATAAAAGGTTTTTTCCTTTTCAAATTTCCATTTGATTGTTGATTTTTCTTGGGCCCCTAACGAAGGGATAACCAAAGCAACAAAAGCAATTCCAACTAACCATCTCACGCTCGACATCGAGAATCCTCCAAAGAGTAAGAACCTAATCCACTAAAATCATATTCGTGGAAGTATATATACAGTATTCTCTTCTACAGCAAAATATCATACAAGAAATTCTATTGGTTTTTGAATATTTCTGGTAAAAATTTGGAATAACTTAAAGGGACCGAAAATGAACCTGTTAACCACGCTTTCAAATTCATTGATGGAAGGTTTTTTTCCAAAGGGCTGGGATTTAGCCAAAATAGATGGCCTTGCAGAGGTATCTGGTGTTGAATTGCATGCCAAAAAGAGTTGGTGGAGTTCCGAATTTCAGCCAATTTCATGTCAAAATCTTTCGGATTTCGATGTTTTTATGGGGCATGAAATTGCTCTAGAAATATCTAATGCACGAAAAAATGGCCGTGATCTTGCCATGATTCTACCAGTTGGCCCCATGGGAATGTACCGCTGGGCTGTTTATTTTTTAAGCCAATGGAATGTGGATTGCTCTCATGTTCATGGATTTAACATGGACGAATGGTCCGATGCAGAAGGAAATACTCTGCCTTCTGATAATTCCGGGGCTTTTCAGTTTGCTATGGAAAAAGCGTTTTATGGCCCCTTAGGGCAACTGACTGTTCCAAAAAATCAGCGAAACTTTGCTTTAAAAAATAACCTACCGTCCTATGGCGAAAAAATAAAGGCTTTAAAAACCAAGGGTGCTAAACTTGTCACGGTTTTTGGGATAGGCAGGGTTTGTCATATTGCGTTTTGGGAACCACATTTTGCATCTGAATTTGATTCGGTTGAACAGTGGAAGTTGCAAACTCACCGTTTAGGGGCCAAACTTCACCCTTTAACCATTGAACAAAATGCCTTGACCAGCTTTAAAAGTAGAACGACCTTAGTTCCAGCATTTGCCAATACCATTGGACCAGGGTTGTTTTTGCAGTCAGATAGCATCATTGGGGGTTGTGATGGAACTTTTGGCCGGGGAATGCAATGGCAGGGCCTTTCATTACGAATGAGCTTGCTGCACGAACCAACACCATGGATACCAAGTTCGTTTATGCCCACTTTGCCGGGTAAGTTGTTTTATTTAAGTGAACTAGCCGAACCCTTGATTGCTGATTGTAATTAAATTGTTTTTATAGCATTAAGAATAACTTGAACAGCCGTGTCAATTTCATCGTTGTTCAGGGTTCGTAAATCTAAAACAATTTTGTCATCTTTAATTCGAGTAAATAGCGAAGGTTGAGAAGTTCTCAGCTTGTGTGATAAAGCTTGTGTATCAAGATGTGGAGATGAAAAGTCGACCACCCAAGTAGGCATTTGTTGGTCTGGTAAAGTTCCGCCCCCTGCAAACCCTTCGCTTATTTTTGCCTGAATCTTATCACAACAGCCGATTTGTTTTAATTTGGATTCTAATTGAAGAGCCTTTTCGTGTAGTTCATCCATTGAAATGGAGAGCATTTTTAAGGTTGGAATTTTTTGGCTTACCGTGCTTGAATTAAGATGAAGCAATAAGGTTTGTTCGAGTGCTGCGAGGTTCATTTTGTCGAGCCTAAATGCCCGCATCAGAGGGTCGCTTTCGATTTTATTAATCCACTCTTTTTTGCCTGCGATAATCCCAGCTTGGGGTCCGCCTAGCAGTTTATCCCCGCTGAATAGAGTCAAATCTGCACCGAGCGCCATACTTGTAACAGGATTTGGTTCTTCACCAAAACCTTTGCAGTTAAGCGGTACTACCGCTCCGCTGCCAGCATCATCAATTACAGGTATATTGTGCTTTTTCCCCAGCGCAATTAGCTCTTCAATTGTTACAGATTCAGTGAAGCCATTGATTTTGTAATTACTGGTATGCACCCTTAACAAAGCGCCGGTGTTCGCACCGATTGCAGCTTCGTAATCTTTGATACGAGTGATATTGGTGGAACCAACCTCCTTCATGACAGCGTTGCTGACTTTCATAATTTCAGGAAGCCGGAAACTGCCGCCGATTTCAATTAATTGGCCCCGGGAAATAATTACCTCTTTGTTTTCAGCAACAGCTTTTAAAACAATGATAGTTGCAGCTGCGCAATTATTAACAACCGTGGCTGATTCGCATTTAAGCAGCTTGCAAATCCATTCTCTTACAGAATCCTGCCTAGATGATCGCTTTCCCGTTTCAATATCTACTTCAAGATTGATATAACCTGCCGCAGCCATGTATGCAGCTTTAGCAGCTTCTTCTGCCATTGGCGAGCGACCAAGATTGGTGTGTAAAACAATGCCGGTAGCATTAATTACTTTTCTCAGTTTTGGTTTATAGTTCGTAGAAAGTCGATTGCTAACTTCCACCCCAATGGATTCAGGCGAAGTTTCTAAATTTTGGTTGCTGCCCTTGCTTAATAGGCTTCGAAGTTCATCGAGATACTGCCTAATTTCTGCAATAACATTTTCTTGGCCAAGAGAAGGAATGATGTCCTGGATGGCAGTTGTTTTAAGGATAACATGTACGGCTGGTAGGCTTCGGAGGTTTTTATTGGTCATGATCTAAGTTTTCTTGCTGGCTATTTAGCGGCTTTAAAGGAAGGAACCTTAGGTCACCTTCCCTTCTTGTTGTTCCGATCTTATCGAGATGTTCACAGAAAGGCACAGCATATTTTCGGGAAGTTTTTAACAAATCTCGTATTTCTGCAACAGTCATACCTTTTCCATTTTCAAGCGCATTTGAAACTGTGCAGCGCATTTCATGTTCGACCTCGTATTCGAGGTACAGATTTTCTTGCAGGAACACTAATTTGCCTTCGAGAACGCAAAGATTGAAAAGTTCTTGCAATTGAATTTTTTGCCCTCCAAGGTGATTGATGAAGTCTTCCATGGTTGGCGGAGCGAACTTTGCTTCTTGATAAGCGGTGTGGATTTTCTCGAGTAGTTTTCTTTGATTGTTTGATAACTTTGGTTTGAAAGCAGTTAGCCCAATCCGCCTTTTGTTTCCAGTCAAGACTTTTTGTTCGATCATCTGGTCAATCAAATCCTGAACCAATTGGTCGTCGCCCACGTAGGCTAATTCCATGGTGATGCGTTGGCGTTCATGTGTAGATAATAACGGGTTTTCTAAATGGAGAGATTCAAGTATTGTGATGGTTTTTGTTTTTAAATCAGTGATCAATTGATTGTCTATAATCTTTTTTTTGCCCGTGGATGTGGTAATTTCAAATAGCACATTATCTGCTAATCCGACTTTTAATTGTTTTTTGATTTCGCTTGAATCAATACCGGTCAACAGAGGCAATGATTCTTCATTGATTCCTTTAAAACCGGCAAACCATGCCGCCGCTTTTAGTTTTGAAATATCTGGTCCTGATGCAAGATTATTTAGCATTTCAATGGAGTGCGAATGTCTCCTGCGAATTTTTCCTGCAAGGGGCTGAATGATGTTTCCGCCACCAAGTGTTGCAGTGGCTGAACTATTCCGGATTACAAAGGGTTGCCCCCAAGAACCAGTCACTGGTTCTTTTAAAAACAATTGAGCAAGGCCTGGTTTTCCCGGTGCGATTGTATCATCTTCTAATATGGATAAGGTTCCAAGGATTTCAGAAGTTCCCAGATGCAATCTGACAGGCAATCGGTGCTTTAATGGTTTTTTTCTATCCTTGGCGCAATACAATACGACGGAAATAATTTTCGCTGGGAACAAAGATCCAGACGTGGCAAGTTCTTGTCCCCTCACTACTTCATGATGGTCGATTCCAGCCAAATTGATTGCGCAACGTTGCCCCTCTGAAGATGATTTGACGTTTTTTGCGTGAGATTGCAAAGAACGAACTCGGACCAATTTTTTTTGAGGGAAAAGTTCTAACTCATCCCCTTCATTCACTATGCCCGAATATACCGTTCCCGTTACCACTGCACCGTAACCGTGAATTGCAAAGGATCGATCGATAGGCAAACGGAAAAATTGCTGCGTTTTTTTTGCTTCGATACCAGAGCAAATCTCAGCGATTTTGTTTTTAAGTTCAGTTATTCCCTTTCCAGTAATAGCTGATGTTTGAATTATCGGAGCGTTTTCAAAGAATGACCCTTCGAGAAGATCGCGGATTTCCATTTCCACGACCTCGAGTGTTTCTGAATCACCAAGATCACATTTGGTCAAAGCTACAATCGCATGTTTGATTTTTAGAAATTTAAGTATTTCTAAATGCTCTCTAGTTTGAGGCATCACGGAGTCGTCTGCTGCAATAATAATAAGAGCGATATCAAAACCAGTGGCCCCAGCAAGCATATTCTTGATGAATTTTTCATGCCCAGGAACATCTACAATTCCAATTCGGAAGCCTGGCAAATCAAGATTTGCAAAGCCCAGATCAATGGTAATGCCCCGAGCTTTTTCTTCAGGCAATCGATCGCAATCAACCCCTGTAAGTGCTTTTACGAGGCTTGTTTTTCCATGGTCAATGTGGCCTGCTGTCCCAAGAATTAGATCTCTCTTTAGCATCCTTTTCCTTAAACTTACTGTTTTAGACTAGCTAGATATTCCACTAAATCTCTGAGTTCTTGCTTGCTTAATTGTTTGTAAAGGTCAGCAGGCATGGCAGACTTGCCTATTTTCTTTTCTTCGATGTCAGCTTTTTTTACCGTCATCAATTTTCCTTCGAAATCCATTAAGACAATTTCATTAGGCTTGTCCTGTTTTAAAATGCCGGTCACTGTCTTACCATTCGATAGCACGATGATTAATGATTCAAAGCCTTTGGCTATGTTTTTTTCAGGTAATATAATCGATTCAAGCAGGTAGTCGCGTTTTTGTTTGCTTCCTATTCCGTTAAGTTCTGGGCCAACATCACCGCCCTGCCCTTCAAGTTTATGGCATCGAAGGCAGGCAACCGCAATTTTTTGGAAGAAAATGTTTTTTCCTGCTTCTTTATCTCCCCCTTCAAGTGCAAAAGCCATTGGATTTGGCTTGGTTATATCTTCTTGAATTAAGGACTTGGAATCTTCAACGCCTGCTTTTAAACCCCCCTCACCAATTTCAAGCATAATGCCAGGCGGGGTTTTTCCTGAAATTGCTTCTTGCACCAAACCTTTCAACTTGCTCTTTGACAAGGGGCTTTTGGATTCTCCAAGAATCCCAATAAGGGCTTGTTGTTCTTTTAATGAACCTTTTTTAAGGATCGTATCTGCGTTATTTTCAGCGTAGGTTGGTTCAAGCTTGGAATAAACACGAATGGCCTCGGCTCGCACTAGATCTGAAGAATCGTTCAAAGCCGTTTCAGCAAGAGATTTTATTTCCGGGGCCTTCAAAGAAGTAAGAGCTTTAAGTGAATCCGCTCTAAATTTCCCATCAAGAGAATTGTTTTTTAGGGATGCGACTAATTCTGGAATAATCTCATTTATTTTAAGAGATGCGGCCACCCGGATAGTTTCTTTGCTTATCTTTGTTTCAGCACCAAGAAGTGCGGGCAGATTCGTTTTTAATGCATAGATCGCGTCAGTTTTATTTGCAGCCGGTGTCGGCCTAGCTAATCCCGTAACGAAATCTCTCTTACTCTCATCACCCCATTTTTCAAGATACTCCAACGCTTCCATTCGTATTTCAACAGGGGTTTGTGGGTTAGCAGCTAGCTTTGCGATTTCTAATGCGTTTTGATTTGTTCCAATTCTTCGATTTGCAGCAAGAACTCTTCGCAGGTTATGTGTTGTTTTTGTATTACCAACAGTGATCGTTTTCGCTAAATCAGTTAGGGATTTTGTAATCGGGATGTCGTAGATCGCTCGGGCTGCTTCGTCTTCTATTTCTTGATTTGTATCAGTTAGAAAGTTACTTATTTCTTCACTTTCAAGCTGCCTTAATGCAAGAGTTGCCCCCATCCGAATTCCAAGAGAACTGTTTTTTGAATATCCTGCTAATGCCTTGGCATCGTTGATCGCTGCAAGTGCAACTACGCAACCATGGCGAATATAAACATCTTTGTTCTGGTTTTTATCAAGCAGATCAATTAGCCCTGGTAGATTTTCAATTGAAGGCAGTTTTACTAACGCTTGGGATGCAAAAAATTGTACTCGGGGTTCCGAATCATTGAGCATTACAAGCAGAGGTTTGCGGGCATCTTTTGCATGAAGCTCTCCTAGCACTTTTGCAGATTGAGCTCGAATTTCAGGGTCTTTATCTTCAAGCAAAGGCAATAGCACTGGGATCACAGAAGCGCCGTCTTTCC
>CAJCCR010000041.1 GCA_903960945.1 uncultured Planctomycetaceae bacterium | reverse complement strand
TATTCCATTTTCAAGTTTATTTCTGATCTGTTTTCCTTGTCTTTTACTTTCACGATTTCATACTTTACCATTTCGATTTTTTTGGGCTGTTGGGTGAACAGCCTTTATCACAGCTTTCCCTAATTCAGCCATAAATGTCTTTTCTTCTGAATTCCTTTTCTTAAATGAAGGCATATCATCATTAATCCAACTTCGGACACTAGCTCCAGTCACTAAAAACACGAATCCTGCAAAAAAACAAAGTGGTAGCCAGTAATTTTCCTTGCTATTCATTATCTATTACTCCTTAATGATTTACTTACCCAACTTAAAAGGATCTTTGTCATGAGTAAGACTAAAATTCATCATCTATTTCTATATTCGCTTATTTGGATCATTTATTCTACTAATTTAATAATTGCTCAAAAATTCTTACCTAATACTACATTTTTGGATGCAGGTGATTTAGGAACCAAAATGGTTTCGGGTATAGGAACTTGGTTGGATGCAAAGACATTAGAAAACCAAACTTTACGAAACGAAAAATTTCTAAGTAATGCAAAAAAAGATTCATTGGATCCAAAAGTCTTAGAGCAAAAAAGACTAACTTTGAAAAAGATTTTAGGGATTATAGATTCTCCCAAAAGTGCAGAAGATTTAGAACTTCTCGAAACCCTTAATAAACCAGCGCTTATTTTTGAAAACAAACTATACAAAATTCTTAAAATTCGCTGGCAGGTTGTTGAAGGCCTGCACGGCGAAGGCTTGTTAATTGAACCAAAAGTAAAACCAATAGCGCAAATTGTTGCCATTCCACCGCCAGATATTATTCCTGAAAGTTTCTGTGGGCTTACCAATGATAAATCAATTCCAATGGGGAAAATTCTTGCAGATTTAGGATGCAGGGTTATTGTTCCAACGCTTATCGATCGAAAACAGGGCTTTTCAAATAACCTAGACATTTCAAGAAAAACCAATATTCCCAGACGAGAATTCATTTATCGAATGGCATATGAGATGGGTTTTCAAATTAACGGTTTGGAAATTCAAAAACTACTTCCGTTGATTAATTGGTTTTCATTCAAAGATCCTTCAATTCCCATAGGTGTTGCAGGTAACGGAGATGGTGCATTTGAAGCATTGGTTTTAAGTTTTCTTGATAAGCGCATTAAAAGTTCATGGATTGATGGTTATCACCTAAACCGAAATAAATCATGGTCAGAGCCACTTGATCGTAATATCTGGAATTATTTGAAGTATTTTTCTGATGCGGAATTAATTTCATCAAGTAACGGTTCGACTTTGATTTCAAGTTTTAGTTATCCGCTATACAAAGGGGCAGAGAAAATTGGCAACCTTAATCAAGCTGCGCCAGGGATTTTATCTGCACCTGCAAAGGATTTGATTATCAAGGAAAATGAAATCCTTACTTCTTTTTTGAAAGCATTAGATTGTGAAACAAAAGTAGTGTTTGAAAATGTAAATTCCGATTCAACACTAGTCCACTTGGGCACTAAATTTATTTCAACTATGTCCGATATTAAATCAAACCCCATCAACGAGACTCCAACAGTTGCTCTTGATTTTGCAACTACCGCAGAGGAACGCCAGCAAAGGCAATTCAATGAATTGATTTCTTTTATCCAAAAATCATGGCGTAAATCAGAGAAGGTTCGACAGGAATTAACTTCTAAATATGATTCATCAACTGTTGAAAAGTGGGAAAAGAGTTCAGAACCTTTAAGGAAATATTTTTCAGAAGAGGTGATAGGGAAACTCCCCGTTGCTACTTTAAAGCCAAACCCACGATCCCGCATTATTTATGAAAACAAAGATTTTACAGGCTATGAAGTTGCACTGGATATCCACGAGAATGTATTTGCTTATGGGATATTGTTAGTGCCTTCAAAGATGAAGGCTGGAGAAAAACGCCCTGTGGTGGTTTGTCAACATGGGCTTGAAGGAAAACCAACTGATGTATGTGACCCGGATAAAAAAACACCGTATTATAATTCGTTTGGCGCAGAATTAGCTAGAAAAGGTTACATTGTATTTGCTCCACAAAATCCGTATTTGGGAAGAGATTTATTTCGTGAATTGCAAAGAAAGGCAAACCCTTTAGGGTTAAGCCTTTTTTCATTCATCGTTCAACAGCATCAAGTCACATTGGATTGGCTAAAAACTCTTCCATTTGTTCAACCAGAAAAGATAGGCTTTTATGGGCTAAGTTATGGTGGGAAAACAGCAATGCGCGTCCCTGCAATTCTAAAGGATTATTGCCTTTCAATTTGTTCCGGGGATTTTAATGAATGGGTTGGTAAAAATGTGCTTGTTGATTACCCAGGAAGCTACATGTGGACCTATGAATACGAGATGTATGAGTTTAATTTAGGTCAAACTTTTAATTATGCAGAAATGGCAATGTTGATAGCACCCCGACCTTTTATGGTGGAGCGAGGGCATTCGGATGGGGTTGGGATCGATGAGATGGTTGGATGGGAGTATGCAAAAGTACGAAGATTTTACGCTTTTTTGGGTATTCCAGAGAAAACTGAAATTGAATTTTTTAAAGGTGGTCATGAAATAAACTCGAAAGATACTTTCGCGTTTTTGAAAAAGCACCTCGGATGGCCAAAATCAGACTGATTTATATCCTTCGCCCTTATATATTAAACTTAATGTTTGATTCGGCCCGGTGATGAAACTGGCAGACATGCAGGTCTTAGAAGCCTGTCCCGCAAGGGGTGCGGGTTCAAATCCCGCCCGGGCCACTTTTTTAAAATTGTATTATTGCTGTGTGATCCTATGAATCTTGATCAATATTTTGATAAAATCCGATTTCCTTTATCGACAATCCCCGGATTGGCTCAGAATGAACAGTTCAATGCTGATGCAGAATCCTATGACTTTCTTGTTGAACAAAAAGAAAAAGGCATCACCTTAACCGAAGAGCAAATGCGCCTTTGGGAGGAATTTCAAATTAAGATCCCACATTTGTTCAGGTTAAGCACTGAATTTTGGGCTTCGAGCCATCCCTAATAACCCCTGAGATATCTTGTAGAGCATCTACCTATTCAAGGATTTACAGGCAATTTAAAAACTTTTATGACCAATCCTTCTTTGAGTTTGCATTCATCTTTGCCTGTTTTAATTACCGGAGTTTCTGGCGTTCCTGGATTTAATTTTTTTGTGCATATGCGTCAAAAATATGGGGATTCTGTTGTTGGAATTCGCCCTAAAGATACTTGGCGCATGAAAAGCGATGGGATTATTGGCGTTAATCCTGATGATTCTTCCGGAATGCTCGAACTTTTCAACAAACACAAATTTAAAACGGTATTAAATGCGACGGGTAGCTGTGCCCTCAAAGCTTGTGAATTAAATCAAGACTTAGCCTATAAATCCAATGTTTTTAGTGCCCAGGTTATTGCCAAACTTGCCACACAGTTTAATTCCAGACTTGTTCATGTTTCTTCAGATCTTGTTTTTTCAGGTGACTCTGGCGAAGGAAATTATCTCGAAGATTCACCTGTTGATCCTGTAACCATGTACGGCAAAACCATGGTGGAAGGTGAAAAAGCGATCTCTTCCATAAATCCAAATGCGGCCATTCTTAGAATTTCCCTACCTATGGGACCTAGTTTTAGTGGCCATGCCGGAGCGATTGATTGGATAACCTCCCGTTTCAAAATGAATAAACCTGCGACACTTTATTATGATGAATTTCGGTCCCCGACCTATGTAGAAGATATGAATGATGTATTTGAGCTATTTCTTTCAGAGAGTTATAGCGGTATTTATCATTTTGGAGGGCCTAAAAACCTCTCGCTCTATCAAATTGGGCAGATAATCAATAAAGCTGGCGGATTTGATCCAAATCTTTTACAAGGATGCCCAAGGCATGAAGCTGGCCCCATCCCTCCCCGTGCGGGAAATGTAACGATGATTAGTGAAAAGCTTATTAAAATCCTTGGTTTGCACCGTATAAAACCTTGGCCTTTTAAACCGCATCTCATTCCGGGCGATATGCAATGGCATCATAAACGGGAACCTGAATTTGATTATTCAAAAACCCATTTGCATGAAAATCTTTATAGACATACATGGGAAGTTCCAAGCCCATCGGAGTACTACATCCAAGCTAAATTTCGCGGAAATCATTAATTCAGCAATCCATTCTCCTCTTCCCCTAGGGTGTTACCCAAGAATTCCTACAATTTACTATGGGAGGATTTAGCATGCAGGTGCTTCACTTTGACTGTTTCAGTGGCATCAGTGGAGATATGGTTTTAGGCGCCCTTGTTGATCTTGGCGTGCCCGAGGAAGTTATTTGCTTAGCCATTGATTCTTTAAACATCAATGTAAAAGTTAGTTTTGAAAAAATCCGCAAAAACGGTTTTGCAGCGACTTACGCCATGGTCGATGCACCAACCGAAAACAAACATCGTTACCTTCATCAAATTGAAAAGATCATCAGCGACAGCGGGCTTACACACGATCAAAAAAATCTATCCCTTAAAATCTTCCACCGGCTCGCCAACGCCGAAGCTCATGCCCATGGAATATCCATGGATAAGGTTCATTTTCATGAGGTTGGGGCAGCGGATAGTATTGCGGATATCGTTGCAGCCGCTGTTGGATTCTGTTGGCTTAAAATTGATAAGTTTACCTCCAGATCTGTTCCAACCGGCCATGGGACAGTTAAATGTGAACATGGGGTTATGCCTATTCCAACCCCGGGAACAACAGCATTACTCGAAGGTGCACCGGTTGCAAATCTTAACATTGGAAAAGAACTGACTACGCCCACAGGCGCAGCAATCTTAACCGCAGTGGTTACCGAATGGATAGAATCGCCCCAGATGACAATTCAAAAGGTGGGATGCGGGGCAGGCACGATGGATTTGCAAACACAACCTAACATGCTGAGATTGTTTTTGGGAAATATCGCAGATAAAAATAGCGAAGACACCGTCTGGGTATTAGAAACAAACTTGGATGATATTAGTGCAGAGCATGTTGCATTTTGCACAGAATCATTAATGCAGGCAGGCGCATTAGATGTGTATACTGTTCCAATAACGATGAAAAAAAGTCGCTCCGGTGTGATTTTAAGTGTCATTTGTATTGCTGAAATGATTGATGCCTTGCAAATGATTGTATTTCGTGAAACAGCAACGATGGGAATAAGAAAATATCAGGTAAATAGAACCAAACTTCAGCGGGAATCGGTTGTTATTCAAACAAAGTATGGCCCGGTGGCAGCAAAAAAAGGTTGGATTGAAAACAAGTTGAATGTTATTACACCTGAATTTGAAGATTGTGCTCGAGTTGCTCGAACCCATAATATACCTCTTCGAGAAGTTTACGCAGAAGTCATAAGGAATGCTTCTGTTTAAAAGTTCCAGTAAGTAAGAAAGAAAAGTCCAATGCCAAGCAGTAACGAAATTCGTCAACAATTTATCGACTTCTTTGCTAAAAAACATGGGCACACTTTTGTGCCATCCAGTGCCGTGGTACCTTTTGATGATCCAACACTGCTATTTACAAATGCAGGGATGAATCAATTTAAGGATGTATTTCTTGGTACAGGTTCGCGGCCTTTTAAACGAGCAGCAAATACGCAAAAATGCATTCGCGCTGGCGGAAAACATAACGACCTTGATGACGTGGGTAAAGATACTTATCACCACACTTTTTTTGAAATGCTTGGGAATTGGTCTTTCGGAGATTACTTCAAAAAAGAAGCCATTCGTTGGGCGTGGGAATTACTCACTGAAGTTTGGGGCCTAGATAAAACCAGGCTTCATGTAACGGTATTTGAAGGCGATCCAAATAATAATTTGGCTGCTGATGAAGAAGCTGCTCATTTCTGGCGCACGGAAACATCTGTCCCCCACAACCATATTCATCTTGGTAATAAAAAAGACAACTTCTGGGAGATGGGCGATACTGGCCCTTGTGGCCCTTGCACAGAAATTCACATTGATTTAACTCCAGATAAATCTGGTGCTCATTTAGTTAACCAAAGTTCTGCGCAATGCATTGAAATATGGAATCTTGTATTTATCCAATTTAATCGTAATGCGGATGGTTCACTTACGCCACTTCCTGCGAAACATGTCGATACCGGTATGGGTTTCGAACGCGTTACGGCTGTTTTGCAAGGTAAAAACAGTAATTACGATACCGACATTTTTACACCTATCTTTGATGCCATTCGCGATATGAGTGGGGCTAAACCTTACT
>CAJCCR010000040.1 GCA_903960945.1 uncultured Planctomycetaceae bacterium | reverse complement strand
TTCGTGATAGCTAAGGCCTCTCCTTAACGGACAAATAATACTTTCGACTTCATAATACAGACCGATATACAAAAATATCTACTCGGTTTTACAATCTTAATCAAAACTTAATTATTCCAACCTATCATGTAATTATGGGTTGCAACCGTAACAAGATGATTACCCTCTAATCATTTTTGTTTCGCTCTTAATTTGCAACCTAAAGACCATAGCAACATCACTTTAAAATTCACAATTATCAAACCAATACTGCAACAAACATATTTCACATTAACAAAAGCAATCTTGCACCATCGTTAACTAATGAAATACTTTTCTTAGACAATGTTATTAACTTAATCTTCCCTTAATATCGATGGCTTACAATAATTTTGGGATGGTGGTTTCAATTTTAATAAAAATTGAATCAAATCCGACCATGAAATCCCATCTTTGCAATATCTTTAAGGACGTGCTTGTTATGGTTGATCATAAAAACCAACTCGTCATAGGGTCGGGACTACTTGCTTTAACACTGGTTTTGACAGCTTCTTATTCAAGATCTTCAAACCCTCAGAGTAATAATTCGGTAACCACCTTGAACCCACCTGCGACCACATCAGACTTTAAACCAACCCAAGCCCAGCAATTATGGTTGGCCATGGATGAAGCCGAAAAGAATGGCCGTTATGATGAGGCCCTTGCATCTAATCATGCAATTCAAGCAGCATATGGTAACCTGTACCTGATTAATTACAGGGCAGGCCGTTTATACTCTTTGAAAGAGAATCATGCCGCTGCCCTCGAATCCTACCAAAAGGCTAGCGCCCTTGCCCCTGGAGCTATGGCACCGCTAAACGCCATGGCAGCATCTTATATCGCCCTTGAAAAACCAGATCTGGCAATCAAAACAAGCTTGGCTGTTCTAGTGATTGACCCAATGAACCAAATCGCTAATCGTCGCTTGTCAGAGTTATATGTTCTTTCAAAGCAATACTTGATGGCAGAACCTTATTACCTAAAAATGTTAGCGTTGACCCCCGAAGATCTGGATATTGGGGCCCAATATGCTTGGTGCCTTTATTATCAAGGTAGGGTGGATCAGGCACGGAAAGTATTTGGCACCATTTTAACCGCAGCCCCTTCGCACACATCCTCACTTCTAGGCTGGAATCTTTGCGACTCTGCTAAAGGCGCCAAATCATGAAGCCCTATACAAAACTTTTCTCTCTTCAAATTGATGAAAATGGATTTGTATTTGATCCTACGAAAGGAATTTCATACACCTTAAACGAAACTGCACTACGAGTGATCACTCTTCTTAAAAATGGATGCCCCGAAGAAAACTTGCACATCCGCATAGCAGAAGAATATGCAATCTCACTGCCAAGCGCAGAATTCGATATAGAAAACCTTCTCAATACCATGAAAAAATATCAACTAATATGAATACTCCCATGGTTGCAATAACAGGAATGAACCGAGGCGAAAACCCGCAGCCTGGATATGCTGTGGCATGTAGCCTTCGCAGAAAATTCCCTGATATGAAAATAGTTGGCCTCATTTATGATGCAATGGAATCAGGGATATTTGCAGCAGATGGCCCGGATTGGGCATACACTATTCCCTACCCAACAGCGGGTTCAAAAGCATTTCTTGAACGGTTAGATTTCGTCAAACAAAGGCATGACTTCAGCATTTTAATTCCCACGCTAGACACCGAAATAGAATTAATGATCCGTCTTCAGCCCGAGCTAGAGAGTCGGGGTATCCAATGCTTTCTGCCCACCCTTGAATCGTTTCAAAACCGTGCAAAATCTCAATTGCCCAAGTTGTGCGAAGCCTGTGATTGCAAGACTCCTCTGACAAAACTCACCCGCGATTTAAACGAAGCAAAAGATGCCGCAGATGCCATCGAATATCCCGTAATGATAAAAGGGCAATTCTACGATGCAAGAAAAGTGCAAAACGAAACTGAACTTGCGCGTGCCTTTCAAGAAACCATTCACGATTGGGGCACCCCGGTATTAGTTCAAGAATCCATTTCAGGTGCGGAACTAAATGTACTTGGAATTGGCGACGGTTTAGGTGGAGTGACAGGTTTGTGCTCTGTACGAAAAACAATTCTCTCAAGCAAAGGCAAAGGTATCAGCGCAATCATTGTTCAAGAACCACGCTTGGAATCAATTGCAAATCGAATCATTGCAGAGTTGCGTTGGCGCGGCCCCTTCGAACTTGAATTCATTCATGATGAAATCTCCGATACTTATATGCTGATCGAAATGAACCCCCGCTTTCCAGCATGGGTGGATTTCCCATCCGCACTTGGGCTCAACTTCCCCGCACAAATTATTTCTTTACTAATCCAAGGTAAGTCAGAACCTTTTAACCCACTTTCTCCCGGTTGGTTTTACCTCAGGCATCAAGTAGAAACCATTGGCTCATTATCTGAACTCAGTCAACTAATGACCGAAGGCATTTGGGAACAAAAGAGAAAACCATAATGAACAAAAAGATATATACCACTCCTGGAATCACCCGCCATCAGCACGGGCACATGAATCCGCAAGCACATGGCCAATCTGCAAATGCTTGTGAAGCAATCGATGGGATTGTAATTTCGGATTTGATTAAACAACATGGCTCCCCTCTTTATGTATTCTCAGAATCAACCCTTAGGGAAAGCTATCGGGAATTACACAAGGCTTTTAGCAATCGATATCCCGATGTGCAATTAGCATGGTCGTACAAAACCAATTATTTAAAAGCGATCTGTGCAGTGTTTCATCAAGAAGGTGCGATCGCAGAAGTAGTCTCAGATTTCGAGTATGAAAAAGCACGCGCCATGGGAATACCCGGAAGCGATATTATTTTCAACGGGCCTTATAAGCAGCCAGAAGCACTTGAAAGAGCCGTAAACGAAGGGGCAAAAATACAAATAGACAATATGGACGAACTACTTAATCTCATCCATATCGCAGAACAAAAACAACAAGTCGTCAATGTCGCGATCCGAATTTACATGGATAGTGGCGTTAAGCCAATCTGGTCAAAATTTGGCTTCAACAGTGATACAACGGAAGCACTTCAGGCGATCAAGCGAATTCATCTTAGTAAATATCTAAAGCTAGTGGGTTTACATACCCATGTTGGAACTTTCATTCTCGACCCAAACATATACCGGGTTGCTACCGAGAAAATGATTGAATTGGCAATGAGAGCAGAAAAGGAATATGGGTTTAACATAACTTATCTGAATTTGGGTGGCGGCTTCGCATCGCGGAATCATCTTCATTATCAATACTTTTCTGAAGGTGCAACTACACCCTCTTTTGATGCTTATGCAGAAGCGATTTGTTCCACGATTAAAGCCCGCTGGCCAATTGGAAAACCATTGCCCAAACTTTACCTTGAAACCGGACGAGCGTTGGTTGATGAGGCAGGATACATGATCACCACGATAGTTGCACTCAAGCAAAACCCTGATGCATCTGGGCCTTCGGCGGGAATCTCTGCTCCCGCAGCTCGCGACAAAAGTGCAAATCGATCCAACCCAAATCATGGCGCTGCGGGTTACCTCGTTGATTCTGGAATCCATCTGCTTCATACTTCTGCTTGGTATCAATTTAATGTGCGACCCGCAAAGCCAAATAATGGTACGCAAATCGAACGCCTTCTTTATGGATGCCTTTGCATGAATATCGATGTGATTCGCCAAGTGGTTCCATTGCCGAACATGAATGTGGGCGATCAACTGGTAATCCATCCCGTAGGCGCTTATAACATCACGCAATCCATGCAGTTTATTACCTACCGCCCAAGAGTCGTGATGATTACATCCAATCGAAGTGTTGAAATCATCCGCGAGCGTGAGAACCTGAATTACATCGAACAACTTGAACAACTTCCCGAACAATTACAACTAAGGGCCGACCTAAAGAACCTTCCATTTATTGAAACCAGAAAACAAGTAACTCATGGATAGTTCGTCGAAACCAACTGAAAACGATTCTTATAATGCACAAATATATGCTGCATTCGAATCCATTTTCAACGCTTATTCATTGATATACTTTTGCCGTAATCCCAGATTGGGCAGCATCCTGCTTGCAGCAACATTCATTTCCCCAACCTTCGGACTATTTGGCCTGGCAGGCACCATGACTGCATTTGCAGCAACAAAAATGCTCGATTTTCCTTCATCTCGTATTCGCAGTGGAGAGCTGCTTTGCAACTCCTTAATTTCTTCCATGGGCTTGGCTTATGTTACCAACCAGCAGAACCTTTCAGTTTATCTCCTAATGGTTTTATTACCTGTAACTGCAATAACTGCAATGGTTTTATCAGTCGCTTTAACCCAAGTAATGCTGCGTTTATTTGGAATGGGTGCCTACAGTCTACCTTTTGTAATCGTCACGATTTTTAATTATCTGCTGATCTATTCATTTACTGCTACTCCAGTTATCGGGGCACCACCGCCTTCTTTATTGCCTGATATCTCATTTCTCCCGAGCATTTTAACCGAATGGTTTCTTGCTTTTAGTGCTGCACTCTTTCTTCCAAACGTATATGTAGGAATGATCGCCTGTTGCGCTGTTTTAATACACTCCCCTCTTCAAATCGCGCTCGGCATGTTTGGATTTTTAGTTGGATACGGGTTTTTGCAACTCACCGGGTTAAATGCCAGTGCTTTCGGTGCAGGATGGATGGGAACCAATTACTTATACTGTGGCATGGGATTGGGCGGGGTTTATTTCATCACTTCGAAAAGTTCGCTTTTACTTGCGGGGTTTGGCGCAATACTTTCCACCTTGATAGCTATAGGAATGAGAACCTTCCTGCGCAGTTACAATATCCCTCCTCTTTCTTTTCCTTTTCTTATCGTGCTTCTAATGTTTACCTTCGCTCTTAGACAGCGGTCACGGTTTTTATGGCTGTTTGAATCTCCCTATGCAGATGGTTCCCCTGAACAAAATGTGCTCCGGTTCCTTACCAACCTAAAACGCTTCCCTGATTTCTATACCCCCACGCTCTCGCTACCTTTTTCAGGCGATCGGGTGGTAACCCAGGGTTTTAATGGAAACTACACTCACAAATCACTTTGGTGCCATGCACTTGATTTCGAAATTCTTGATGCCTCAGGGAATCCTCATCCAGATCAAAGAACAAAACTAGAGGATGCTTACACCTATGGTTCTGCAATACTTTCACCTTGCGATGGGACGATTGTAAGTGTTGTATCTGATGTTGCAGATAATGAGCTTGGTGAAGAGAATCTGCTACAAAACTGGGGAAATCTAGTTGTCATATTAAATGACTTGGGATGGTATGTATTGCTGAGTCATTTTAAAAGAGATGGAATTATCGTTTATAAAAATCAACGGGTAACACGGGGGCAATTACTGGGATACTGTGGAAATTCGGGACGATCGCCATTGCCCCATTTGCATCTCCAAGTGCAGGCATCATGGTTTCCCGGAGCAACTACCATCCCGTTTCGCATCCGAAATTTTATTTCCCACCATGCATCGGGTGAAACAGTTTTATTAACAGGGATTCCTGCAGAAGGTACTTTGATCTCACCGTTGCAAATTGACCCCGATCTAATCGCCTGTTTTTCTGGGCAAATTGGAACCTCGATTCGCTACCGGATCGAAAAATCTGGTAAAACCATCGCATGGGAAACCATCGAAACCATTTCCTTGGGATGGGGTGAAATCAGCTATCGTTCGGCTGAATATGGTGCAAGCTTATCTGCAACAATTTCTGATGAAACCTATATCTCACATACATTGGAAAACTCTTCCTCAAGTTTACTGCGTTTATTTTCTATGGGTTTGGGCTTGGTTCCATTCAGTAAAAATCGAAACATTTTCTGGAAAGATTATTCAGCATACAGACCCTGGGTTTCGCGCATAAATGTAATACTTTCTGATTTATTACAACCAATTGTTGGTTTACCGTTCCTGCATTTACAATCTAGATTTTTGCCTTCCAGCAAACTCGATGAAATCATTATTCAAACCACCGTGATTAACGCTAACGATCGTTTCCCCACTAATATTGAAATTACTCTTTCTCCGAATCTTGGAATCTTAGAATTGACAGCATTTTATCAGGGGATTGATTGGCGGATTGTTCAAGAACGCGCAGAGCCATTTTCTCAAGCAAATTGGGGAGACTGATGTTTCAAACTCTCCCCTCGCGTTTCTCTGAGATCCAATCACCCAAGAACATTAAGCAAAGGGGTGAACTATTACTTTCTGCAATAGATCGAGTTATTGCATTCGACAAATTGAATCAAGAGGAAGTGCAAGCGTATCAATTCGAAAAACTAAAATCGTTGGTTTCTGAAGCGTACCATAATGTTCCACTGTATTGGAAAAAGTACCATAAAGCAGGGTTTGATCCTGCCTCTTTAAAAACAATACAAGATTTAAATCGTATTCCGCTTATTACCAAAGCAGACCTTCGAAATGCTGGCTTAAGATCTATAAAAAACTTCGCACGAAAAGAACCTGTTTGGCTGTTTTCTTCATCAGGTTCAACGGGAGTACCTTCACGGGTATATCGAGAAGAACAGGCGCTTTGGCATTTCATGGCACGAAGTTTGGTTATTTACAAAAACTGGTGCGCAGGTAAACCCCTTGCAAATGTTCTTTACATCACCGACCTTGCTGCTGGATCAATCGACTTTGCCCTTGCTGATTTACTGCAAACCACCGTGATGGAGAAACGCATTCTCGGAAGTAATCTTCCCACCCCAGAATTGATTCATGCTATCGAACTCTTTCAACCAGAGTTCATTTCATCATACCCCTCCACCATTCGTAGTATCGCAATCGCAATGCATCAATGCGGCAAAACATTCAAGGGGCTCAAACTTTTGCACCTTACTTCCGAAATGTTGGAACAAACTACCAGATCGGTGATCAACACTGTTTTTCCCCATGCTAAAATAGTTGAGACCTACACTTCAAGCGAGGCAGGCCTGATTGCTTATTCATGTAGCGCTCATCCTTCCAGATTACATATCGCAGAAACAGAAGTGTTGTTTGAAATACTTGATAATGATGGCAACCCTACAAATAAAGTTGGCCAAAGTGTGGTGACTGATCTTATCAATCATTGCACTCCGATGATCAGATATTGTGGCTTGGGAGATTATGCGGCGCTGGATCATACTAATTGCGATTGTGGCACCCCCCACCGATCAATCAAAACTCTCGAAGGGCGGATTTCCGATTCGATTGTAACTCCAGATGGCGGATTAATTTCTCCCTATATCTTAATTGATGCTATCGAAGAAATTTCAGGGATCTATCAGTTTCAGATAGTTCAGTCTTCAAAAAACAGCCTGAAGATTCGTATCATCCATGATATTTCAAGCCGAAGTAACCAATCAAATGTTCAAACATCAGTGCATGATGCGCTGAAAAAAGTTGTTCCTTCCATGATCATTGATGTGGATTTTGTAACCACCATTTCATCGGAAAACAACAGACATAAAATCCCATTGGTAGTGTCACTGGGTTTCGGTTCACATTCACCTTCTACCTTTTCCTTTTAACTCGAAAGAAAGAAATTATGTATTCAAACTTCTTAACCCCAACGCCCGGAACTCCACGTGACCGGGATAACAGATATTATCAAATATTGGGTGGCGGTGCGCGGATGCGGATGCTTGAAACATTTCTGGATTTGCAACTTCCAGAACTTTTAGGCAAAGAAGGCCCGCTTCCAGCAACGGAAATCTGCAAACGATTAAATATCGTTCTAGACCGCGGTTGGAAATTTCTTCATTTACTTGCATTATGCGGCTTATTGGAAGAAACCAAAGGATTGTATTGCGAAGATGATGCAGTCTTTGGCTTATCTAAGCAAGCTAAAGAATATTTTGGAGAGGATGGGGCACAAGGTTACTTCTTTCGTGATCTTGTAAATTTCTGGAAGAATGTTGCGTGTCTGCCATTGATTGATGTGCTTCAAGGAATGCCTTTGCCCGATGCAGTCCGATGGCCTCCTGCAACTCCTGAAGCTGCAGAACATTTGGAAAAATGGATGCGGGTAACAGCCCTCGGGGCGATTAAAACAATCCTTGCTTCCAATGTAATGATCGGTGGGGCAAAATTGCTAGATGTAGGCGGTGGCGATGGCACCATCGGTTGTGCAATGCTTCAAGCATACCCTGAATTAAATGTTACAGTATTTAATCTACCTGCATCGGCTGCGCTTGCCCGGGCAGTAATAAAAGAAAAAAACCAGCCAGACCGAATCAATGTGCATGAGGGTGATTTTTTGAAAGACGAGCTACCGGGTGGTTATGATCGTATTCTTTTTAGCAGAGTGCTCACAGACTGGACGCCCTCGGTATGCCGTATGTTGTTTGAAAAATCCCGCAGGGCCCTTGTTCCGGGTGGGAAGTTAGTGATCAACGAGGCCTTTGTTGAAGGAAATCTTGACTACAGTATTTCTTGGGAATTCCGGTATATCTTTTACGATACCTTCGGACGAGCCATGTTTAAACCGCTTGATGTTTATCGTCAGTTGTTAAACGATGCGGGTTTTAAAATATCTAAAGTTTACCCCATGCTGGATGATGCTTTTTACTCGGTAATCGAAGCTGTAGCGATATAGTATTCTGCTTTTTATTACCGCCATTTAGAAAAGATCAATGAAAGTATTTGCTTTTAGCATTTTGAAACTTGTCATGCGAGGTTATGGGCAGATGTTTCTTGCCAACAACATAACCTCGGGCATGATATTTTCCATTGCATTGTTGATTCTTTCACCTGCGAATGCTACCTGGAGTTTATTGGGCGCAGTTGCATCCACGCTATTAGCAAAATTAGCAGGAATGAAAGCGGAAATGGAATCGGGATTGTTTGGCATCAACGGCGCATTACTTGGTTTGTCTTGGATGATTTTTCCGGAAGTTCCTGCAATTGGAAAACTGATTCTGACACTTTTAGGTTCCCTAATAATTACGTTACTTCTAGTCGTGAGCATTAAATTGTTCAAACGAATGCGCCTTGGACTAACCTTGTTTGCCCTTCCTTATATTTTTACAGTCTGGCTTAATGTTTTCATTGCAAGTGCTGTGGGATGGTACGAGCCTATTGATATGGGTGGTTGGAATGCGTTAGCAACGCGGAAGCCAGATAATGCCAAAATCCTTTTCGAAGAATCCAGACCCAAGTCCATTCGTGGGCGATGGTATCAACATGATGGTTTGGGTTGGGCCAACTATTACCTTGGGCATTACCAATCTGCATTAAAGGAGTTTCAAAAATCCATCGAACTTGAACCTAAGCTTTTTGATGCTTACAGTGGTGCAGGTTGGTGCGAGTTCAATCTTGGCCATTATGAACAAGCAGAATTGTTGTTCAAGGTTGCAAGCACCTGGAACGGTTTGGGATGGATACATTTAGGCAAAGGTGAATTTCAAGAAGCGAGATCCTATTTTTACAAGTGCCTACTTTTCACTCCGCTGAATAGTGATGCTTATCTCGGGATTTCACGCATAGCATTACAAACTGAATCCACTAATCATAGCACATGGCTTACTAAAATTTCATACTGGTTCCAAGGAACCATTTCTCCCGTTATGCAAACTACTTCTTCAATTCAAATTCTTAGTTGGACTTTATTTCTAATGGGCATACTTTGGCATTCCCGCACTTCTTTCTTTATCGCGCTTTTTCTAATTACTACCCTGATATCCCTTACCTTGACAGTTCCTAGTGTAGGGAAGTCTCTCTACGATATTAACTTGTTCTTTAATCTGCTCGCTTTGTTCCTGGCATTTGGTGGCCAATATCTGCGCATGGGATTAAAGACAGCTTTATGGACAGCGGTTTTGGCAATAGGCATGGTAACCACTTGGGAATGGCTTGGATCAATATTTAACTTGGTAGGGTTGCCTGTATTATGTCTTCCATTTAATCTAGCCTTGGTTGCAACATTGATTGTGTTTCCATGGTTTCATTTAACAAGAGTTATGTTAATACCTCTTGAAGTTGCAACGAGTTCACCTGAAGAAGTAAACCTATGGCTTGCAAAGGCGGAGTTAGTTGGAAAGTGCTGGAAAACACAAGAGAAACCAGTGTGAATGAATAAGAGTGGGTTGCAACCGTAACAAGATGTTTAACGACCTTGCTCGCTCTAGGATGCAACCCGGGGAAATGAGTCCTGCACAGCATTTTGCAATGCCAGACAGAACAAAATTAATTTATCACAATAATCAGAGTAATTCAATCTTGAACTCCAATTAATTTTAAATAATGGCCATCATGGCAAATAGCACAAATTAGTGATCCTTAAAATACTGTAAAGCTTTGGCTCCCAACCCGGTTCATACTCCCTAGTCCACATATTTTTAGCTTCGGGATCGTTTAAAACCATGCCATTAGAGGAGTCGCACTTAAGGGTTCGGCCCGTTCGCTGGGAAATATTACCTAAATGGCAAAGCAAAGTACTCTTATGCCCTTCTGGAATCGGAGAATTCAACTTGCCATTGCCACGAACCGTTGAAATAAAGTTAGCAAGGTGCTCCGATTCACCTCCATCGCCTGTCGCCTTCTTAGTTTCTTTACCCTTGGAGTCATAAACGATATAACCACTACCTTTGATAGCAATTGTTCCCTTAGATCCAACAAAAAGAATATCAGGGGTGTTGCCTTCGGGTAAACGGTTACAGCTAAGACCAAGCCATTGGATATGCTTGCCTTGGTTAAAATTAAATTCAACCATGTGGGTGTCGGGGGTTTCCTGATCGTCTTTGTACATATACCTTCCACCAGAAGAATGAACGGAAGTTGGGAATTCGACGCCTAAGCCCCATCTGCAGACATCAATCAGATGGATGCCGTTATTTCCCAGTTCGCCATTACCCCAGTGCCAGAACCAATGCCAATTGTAATGAAGGTAGTTATCTTTATAAGCTTTGCGGGTAGCAGGGCCCTGCCATAAATCAAAGTCTAAGCCAGCGGGTACGGGCTTTTCAATACCTTTGCCGATGGAGGGCCTGCTATTTAAATACCAAGATTCAGCGAGGTGAGTTTCGCCGATTTCACCTTTATGGATAAGATCAATTGCTTCGCGAATCTTAGGCCAGGTGCGCCTTTGATTCCCCATCTGCACAAGTTTGTTGTACTTAGCAGCAGCTTCAACCATTATTTCGCCTTCGCGAGGATTATGGCTGCAGGGTTTTTTGACATAAGTATGCTTTCCTGCTTTTACTGCAAGGATAGTGGAGGTGGCGTGCCAATGGTTGCAAGCAGCACAAACAAAAACATCGATATCCTTATCATCAAGAATTTTCCTGAAGTCCTTATCGACCTTAGGTGCTTTGCCAGAGATTTTCTCGACCTCGCCTGCAGCATTGGTGGCACGATTAAAATCCGGGTCTGCGATAAACCCAATCTGCACACCCGGGATTTTAGAAAAAGATTTTGCAAGTGCAGTGCCCCTACCTCCTGCACCCATAATTCCAATATTTACTTTTTCAGATGGTGCAGCAAAAGCATTCCAAGAAACGACACTTACGCCAGTGGAAGCGATAAAGCTTCACCGATTCATAATAAACTCCTGATTAGAAATGAAGTTTAGATGCAACGATAATTGCAAAGGAGGGAACGGAATTCAAGAGCCAATATTGCCCAAAGCTTTAAGGAAGCGAAGGCCATGAACCAATTGTTCTGCTTTATCATCTCCCTCTTCTTTTTCAGAAATCAAAAAGCCCTGATAGCCGGATTGATCTAGGTAAACCATAAAGGAATTCCAGTCAAAATTACCATGACCAAGAGGTACTTCGCGTGCAGCTCTGCCTGGCCCATTGCTTTGGAATTCTCTCGCATGAACTAGTTTGATTCGTGAACCAAGGTCAAGAACCGCTTGCAGGGGATCAAAGCCATTGATCGTTAAACTACCTGGGTTTAGAGAGGCGCCCAAAGCTCCTGAATCAATCTGAGAAAGGAAATCTAGCAACACTTTGCCCGATTCCAATCCTGTTTCCAAAGCAAGGGAAACGCCTATTCGGTCGCCATGTGCGCCTAAATAAGAAAGCGATTCAGTGTAAGTCGCAATGCGTTTATCTTCTTTTTCTTGAGGAATCTGACCAGCATGAAGGGCAAGCACATTGCAGCCGAGATCAAACCCAAGATCCATTACTTTTTTAAGATGAAGGATGCGCTGTTCCTGATCGATTGCAACATCGAGCCCATTGCGTAGCGGGCAAAAGATAGAAGCAAGCTTAAGATTATAAGATCTGAGGAGATAAGAGATTTCTCTGCGCCCAGACTCGGAAAGTTTATCCGGGGAAAGTTCGCCTGTGACATCAAATTGCACGCCTTGCGCACCTGCTTGAGCAGCAAGCAAAAGAGCTTTACGCAAAGGGACCCCAAAACATTCGAGCTTCACACCAAATTTACAACGATTCATAAAGTTACCAGTCTGTTTCAAACTCTTCCTCTATTTCAGGAAGTTCAAGAAAATATCGAAGAGGCTTAACCAAAGAGCGAAAAACTTTTCCTGGCAAATCAACTGTTCGCCAACTCTGGCTTCTTTCACGCATCTGGGCCCTGTAATCAGATATTAAAACGGCTCGTGCCAAATATCTTTTATCCCTGAATTTCCAAAAGTCTTCGGTATTTTCAGGGAAGTTGACTTCATTAGCGATATCGTAAATAAAAACTAATAAGCCTTGGAAAGTTGGGCCCGACATCCCAGCCCATCGCTCTAGGCCTTCCACATCATCAATGGTAGACCAGCATTCCCAAACCTTTTTAGGTTTTTCGGGAGGACCACCAGGGAACTTCCTGCCCTTTACATCGACCACGAATCGAGCGCCTGATTCTGCGTAAAGGATAAAATCTAGGCTTTTAACGGGTTCGCCACCAAGGCAGGATCTGCGCTGCTCATCAACAGCAACATAGCAGATCTTGTTATTCTGTAAATACGATTCAAAAGCAGACTCGTAGTGATTGCCACGATCCATAAAACCCTCCTGGGCCGAGGGGTGAAAATTATCCGGGCAAGCCAATCCCCAGCATGGTACGCAACTGGGAAACAATGATTGCTTCATCGTAATCGGCTTCTTGCCTAGTAGCAAGTTCCTTGATTTTGAACTTCTTGGAAGCAAAGTCATCTGGGCCTGCAATTAGGGCAAAGCGAAACCCACGCTTCTCCGCATATTGCAATTGCTGGCCTATCTTTTTAGGTTCAATAAAAACCTCAACGCCAATACCTGCAGCACGCAAAGTTGCAGCAAGCTTTTCGTAAATCCCGATAGGAGTATCAGCAAAACGAACAATAAAAACCGGCGCGCTAGCCTGCACGCCACCCAAGATTTTTAGTTCTTCCATCGCAGCAAGCAAGCGATCCAATCCAAGCGATGCACCAACGCCAGGCAAAGGCATTTTGGTGTAGAGGCCTGCAAGGTTATCGTAACGCCCGCCAGAACAAATGCTCCCGATGCCAGGGAGATCGGAAAGAAAAGTTTCAAAGATGGTTCCGGTGTAGTAATCCAAACCGCGAGCAATGGAAAGATCGATGCGTAATCTTTCATCAGGGACGCCTGACTCACGCGCGACGATAAGCAATTCACTTAGCCTTTTAACCCCATCTGCTGCTTTGGGATTATTGCCAAACTTTTGCGAAACAAAGGCGAGGATTTCTTCATTGGTGCCTTTGAAACCTGCCAACTCAAGAACCTTCCTGCCTTTTTCCGCATCAACGCCATGCAATACCATTTCTTCAACAACAGGCTCGATGCCAACTTTGGGAAGCTTATCAAGAGCGCGAAGTACAGCGACCGATTTATCCGCAAGGCCAAGTTCTTCAAGCAAGCCCGAGAGAATCAAACGATTGTTGACATGAATTTCAAAGCGCTCGAATCCAATCGCAGCAAGCAATGCGTTTATAACAAGTGCAGCTTCGATGTCGGAAGAATTCGAGGTGGTGCCAATGGTATCAAAATCGCACTGCCAGAATTCTCTGTAACGGCCATGGGCTGTATTTTCGCCACGCCAAACAGGGCCCATATGATAACGTTTGAAAGGTGTACCAAGAGTAGGGACATGCTGTGCGGCAAAGCGTGCGAAAGGCACCGTAAGATCAAAGCGTAAAGCAATATCGCGATCGCCATGATCCTTGAAACGATAGATAAGTTTATCGGATTCCGCGCCGCCTTTACCGAGTAGAATTTCGGTATATTCCAAGGCGGGTGTATCGATAGGTGCAAAACCAAAAGATCGATAAACGGTACGGGCCTTCTGCAAGATTTCCTCGCGAGGAATCATGAGAGATGGGAGGTAATCACGAAACCCTTTAAGGGTTCTGGGTTGAATAAGATCAGCCATAATAAATAGGTTCGAAGCTGGTTAAAGAAACCAGCCCGAACATTTCTCCAAATTAAAGATTACTGGGAACGATTTTTGTAACGATCACTGAAACGCTTCATGAATCGATGTTCTTCTTCTGTAAGGGATTTAAACCCCTCGCGGTGAAGTTTATCAAGCAAAGAATCCATGCGGGCTTCTTCGTCTTCCTGCTGCTTGATAATGCTCTGGATTTTTTTGAGAGTGCGGGCTTTTTTCCATCGTTCCCACCAGCTCAATCTGGGCTTTGCAGGAACTTCCGGATCATCTCTTTCGAAGCTGGTATACCCTTGAGAAAAATCATACCCAGATTCGTAATCAGATGTTTCCATTTCCAGAATCTGCCATTCATTCTTGCATGCAACATAAATGTAAACAGCAAGACACAACACCATCACTTCATTGAATATGATTCCAAACAAGCCCACGAGAAACATGCAACCAAAGCCAGTGAATATCACCATGATAGTTGATTGGCGATACCCAATTCTGGGCCAGAGAAAAGCTTGCAACATTCTGCCCCCATCCAGCGGAAAACCTATCAGAAGAACATTAAGCAGAAATAGCG
Source organism: uncultured Planctomycetaceae bacterium (assembly GCA_903960945.1). Lineage (GTDB taxonomy): Bacteria > Planctomycetota > Planctomycetia > Gemmatales > Gemmataceae > UBA969. The sequence continues at coordinate 1,858 of CAJCCR010000040.1, read as the reverse complement.
TCCAGTTGACGAAAAAGAGTCTGGAAAGAAAAATAGGAAACCAAGAAGTAGTTTCTTCAAGAAACCCGGCCCAGGTAACAAGGTTCATGGTACCTTCGGCATCGATGCGGAAAGGTGGCCAGAAGGGGCTCCAAGGAGGCTGAAAAGAAGAGCCAATAAACGCAAGGGTTAGGGCGCATAAAAAGCAAAGTGCAAGGTTGACAAGTGGACCAGATAAAGCGGTGATGAAATGCGCACGGGGATTTTTTGGGATATCAACCTGCGCTAATCCACCTAAAGGCCAAAGCATAATTTCGGTGGCATCGCCATTCATTTTCCGGGCCCCAAAGCAATGGCCAAGTTCGTGCAATAAGACCGAAAAAAACCAGAGCATGGTCAATTGCAACGCATCAACCCAAGTATGATCGGGGGGTGAAGGCTTAGAAAAGCTGATACGCATGATTAAGCCGAGGGCAACCAAGGGGAACAAAATATGCACCCGAACGAGGATACCAAAGACCCTGCCTAACGGAATGGACCAAGAAAAGGGATCGCGCATAGTATTTCTATCACACCAATAACGCAAAAAAAACATACCACTGTATAAATGGTAACACCTCAATCGCTGTGGAGCAATCAGATGGCTACAAAGTTTGGGATATTTGCTTAGGCGCCAACCTTGATAGGACGAACACGCTTGGAATTATCCTTGGAAAAAGTGCGGAATTGCGAGAGAGTGAGGGTTGAAAGCGCCAAGCCTGCCCAATTGATTTCCCCACAAAAAGCTAGTTCCTCAAGCATAGAATCTGAAGAAACCCCATTTAAACTGGAGTCAGATTCATCCACCAAGCCGAGAGGGGAGCTGATTTTTGAAATATCATTGAATGCTGCATCTTCGAACAAAGAATCGTCACATTCTTCGGGTTTGTCGGTGGATGAACCTGTATTGGTTTCGGGAATCGCATTCACTTTGGGGGTGATTATATCATTAGGAACAGACTTGATTTCGGAAATCACTTTGGACCATTCTCTTAAAAAATTACCCGAGTTTTCAGGTAGCATCTTTTTGATCATGCCGCCTATCACTTCTGGCCCGATGCCAATCGTACCCCTGATTATGTTCTGAATAATATCGGGGTTGATCAATTGCTTGATGGTTTCCTTGCTAACATCATCGTTGGTTGTACCGCCGTAATTCGAAGTCCGTAAAAGAACTGTTCCATTAGATTGCGAGGGCGCAAGCGATAAAGTAGTTTGTCTGGAATTCTGGAAGGTAAGCGTTGTGTTAGAAGCATTAGCGGAGGCGGCAGCATCTACCAAAGTTGAAGAAGCGCCCCATGCGATACTAACCGCTGTGCCACCCGAAAAAGTTGCGGGTAAAATGGTAATGGTATTTGATGATACCTGAGTGGTGTTGGTTACCACCGCAAAAACCGTGCCTCTTAAGTTGTTGATAAGTGGGAAACTGGTTTGATCAAGAAAAACCGTGATCGTGCTATCGATGTAATTAATGATCACCAGATTATTTGCGGAAATAACATTTTCGTAGGAAGTTGAGGTATCTTGTGCAAACTGCAAATAAGGAGAAGAACCCCGCTGCAATCCACCCAAAAAGCTGGCAGTAAGGGTAAGCAAAGCCCCCGGCTCAGGGTTGATCAAGCGGACATCATAAAAGCTTTGTGCAGGCATCGTTGGTGCATAAGATTGGGGATTATCAATAAATGAGCCTGCAAACAAAACCACCGTTTTGGGATTAGTTTGGGGCTGTTTATAAAAGGTGTTAATACCGTTAATCCTGGCATCTGCAAATCGGCCTCCGGGGGGCAGTATTGCTCCATTGGCACCATTTAATTGTTCTTTTTGTCTTGGCGTAAGAACC
>CAJCCR010000039.1 GCA_903960945.1 uncultured Planctomycetaceae bacterium | reverse complement strand
GTGGGGATGACGTCAAGTCCTCCTGGCCTTTATGTCCAGGGCTGCACACGTGCTACAATGGCGTATACAGAGGGACGCAAAATCGCAAGATCAAGCAAATCCCAAAAAGTACGCCCCCGTTCAGATTGCAGGCTGCAACTCGCCTGCATGAAGTTGGACTCGCTAGTAATCGCGGGTCAGCAACACCGCGGTGAATGTGTTCCTGAGCCTTGTACACACCGCCCGTCAAGCCACGAAAGGGAGGGGCATCCGAAGTCGCCACACTAAGTTGGTGCCGAAGATGAAACTCCTGATTGGGACTAAGTCGTAACAAGGTAACCGTAGGGGAACCTGCGGTTGGATCACCTCCTTTCTAAGGAGACCTCTAATACTTTGTATTAGTAATTTTCCTATCATGAGACACATTATTTCGCTTTTTGGCAATCATCGAATTTAAAAGAAACCCCGTTCTCCCTTGGGAGAGCGGGGTTTTTATATTATACTACTAACACTATGATTGAACCTGACTTCATCTCCATTCTTCGTTGCCCCATTAATCCCGCCAACCCTGTTGTCGAGGTCGAAAATGGTTTGCAATGCACTTCCTGTAAAACTATCTTCCCCATTAATAATGGCATCCCTTGCTTTCTAGTCGATGAGGCTATTCTTCCAAATAATGTTAGAACAGTTAACGACCTTCCATGCCGTAAACTTAAAAACAAAACGCCCTGATTTTCTTTTTTCTACTTCATCACATGCATTACTTCGTTTACATTTCTTCGTTCTGGAATTTTAAACTTTTACCAGTGTTTATAGTTTGTTGACTTTATTTTGGTGCTGGATAAGTCGTGATAAATATGCTCATTAACTTTAACCGTCTGTATCTTATTCTGGGCTTCGCTTTAGGCTTAATTCTAATTAGTTATCAAATCGCAATGGTAGGCGATAATGGTTTTTTCTATTTGATTGGTACTGGAACTTGTTTGTTTTGTTTGAATCGATTCCTTTTGCGAATTTCGTATATCCGAATCGCTCCATCACTTTTGGTCCCATTTCTATTTAATGTTTTTGTGTGTTTACAGGCTCTTCCATTTTTACTTCTGCCCGATGCAGCTAAAATTCGGCCAATCGGTTGGGTGTTTATTACTGTTATCATTGGACTGCTATTAACTATTCGAGGTTTGGTGTTTGTAATACAGCGGTATCGCACAGAACCAAACAAGTTTGCATGGTTTATTGGGTTGTTGTTTGTTTTTTGCCCTATCCCAACAGCAATGGCTTCTCTTCATCTCATGGTTGCAATCAAGGGTTTTGAATTGTTACCTTAAACTTTGCTTTTTATTTACCTTGGCTTCTTTATTTTTATTCTTGTTTAGAGTGTAATGTAGATATCAAAGTTAATATTTGTGAGTGGGATTTTAATGACTCCTCCAGATCAACCCGAAAAATCAGGCGATTTTGCTGACCCAGCTATCACCTCTGATTCTTTTGTTTCAAGTCCACAAAAGCAAAAGGAGATTGATACGTTAAACGACCTCTTTGCAACAAATTCTGAGAATGGGTATCAGAATCCAAAGGTTACAGAATCCCCCAAGATTATCGAGGTTTTTCTAAATCGGTTTCGAGTTTTGAATGTTCTTGGTGAAGGTGCATTTGGGAAAGTATATCTTGCTAGGGATGAGCAATTAAATCGGTTGGTTGCAATCAAGATTTCTAAGGAAATTATACGCGATAAGGATCTATTGGATTCTTTTTTAAATGAAGCTCAAATGCTTGCAAAGCTTGATCATCCAAATATTGTTCCAATTCATGATGTTGGAAATTCCGAGTCCGAAGGTTTTTTTATTATTTCAAAATATCTGGATGGGGGAAGCCTTTCACAGGCCTTAAAAAAAACGCCTTTGGATATTTCTTGGGTTTGTAAAAGCATTGCTTTGATCGCAGATGGATTGCATCACGCTCATACTCGTGGTTTGGTTCATCGGGATATCAAACCAGATAATATACTGTTGGACACTTCGGGTAACCCTTGCATTGTTGATTTTGGTTTGGCTTTAAAGGAAGAATCTTTTGGGGAAGGTAGAGGGTTGATGGGAACCCCTCTTTATATGAGCCCTGAACAGGCGAGTGGCGAAGGCCATCGGGTAGATGGTCGATCTGATATTTTTAGTTTAGGGGTGATTTTCTATGAAATGCTTGCGGGAAGAAGGCCATTCGAGGCCAAGACTGTTCCCATGCTATTGCAAATGATCAAATTAGTTGAAGTAAAGCCCCCAAGGCAGGTAAACCAACATATTCCCAAAGAGTTGGAAAGAATTTGCCTAAAAGCATTGAGTCGAAAACTTCTGGATAGGTATTCCACCGCAGCAGATATGGCTGAAGATTTACGATCTTTTCTGGCTTCTGCTCCTGTATCATCTTCTGGTGGTGTTGTTCCATTGACTAACTTGGAAGTTGACAAAGTTGGATCTAAATCGAGCAAATCTTCAGGTGTTGAATCTAAAACCATTCCGCTAATTTATAAAGGATTAAGGTCGTTTGATCAAAGTGATGCTGATTTCTTCCTGGAATTATTGCCGGGATCTCGGGACCGTGAAGGTTTGCCTACTATAATTCGTTTTTGGAAAACCCAGATCGAAAACCTCTCTCCGTCTTTTACAGTTGGCGTGATTTATGGCCCATCAGGGTGTGGTAAATCATCACTAATGAAAGCCGGTTTGATCCCAAATCTTGATAGTAAGATCATTCCCATCTATTTAGAGGCTACGGCAACTGATACCGAAGAATTGATTCTCAAAAAATTGTATAAACGTTTTCCTGACCTGCCTCAGGATCTTAGTCTTCCCGAAGTTTTTGGTTTAATTCGCAGAAAGAAGCCTGCTGGATTAAATAAGAAATTGCTAATCATTGTTGACCAGTTTGAACAATGGCTTCACGCAAACCCTAAACTTGAAAACGCCCCTTTGGTTCAAGCTCTCCGTCAGGTAGATGGTGATTACATCCAAGTTTTTCTAATGATCCGTGATGATTTTATGCTTGCCATGAATCGCCTGATGGCAGCTTTGGAAATTCAGATTTTAGAGGGTACAAATTTCACCTTGATCGATTTGTTTGACCAAAAGCATGCGAGTAAGGTTTTGAGGTTGTTTGGTCAGGCTTTGGAATGCCTTCCAAAGGGTGATATTTCCAAAGAGCAGCAGCAATTTATTAAAGACAGTATTAACTCTCTTTCGATTGATGGAAAGGTTGTATCTGTAAGGCTTTCGGTTTTTGCAGACATGATGAAAAGCAGACCCTGGTTACTTTCATCGTTAAAGTCGCTTGGGGGCGTTGAAGGTGTTGGGGTGCTTTTTTTGGAGGAAACTTTTTTCTCTTCGTCTGCACCCGTTCTTTGCAAGATTCATCATAAGGCTGCCCAAAAGGTTTTACGGGCTTTGCTTCCTTCCGCTGGATCTAGCGGCATAAAGGGTTGCATGCTTTCTTTGGAGGCGTTGAAAGAAGTTTCAACTTATGGCGATAAACCTAGGGATTTCGAGCAACTTTTACAGTTGCTGGATAGTGAACTACGATTGATCACTCCTACTTCCTTGGAAGAAGAAGATACAAACTCACATCGTTTTTATCAATTATCTCATGATTATCTGGTGCCTTCGCTTCAAGAATGGCTTTTGAGAAAACAAAAAGAAACACGAAAGGGGCAGGCGGAATTGGTTTTGGAAGACCGCGCCCAAGTTTGGAATTTGCATCCAGAAAACAGGCAGTTGCCATCTCTGTTTCAGTGGTTAAACATTGGATGGCACACTCGAAGTAGGGATTGGACAAAACTCCAGCGAAGGATGATGAAAAAGGCTAGGGATTATTATCTTTTGCGAAGTATGTTGATTACCTTGGTGGTTGTGATCTTGGGTAGCCTTGGTTTGGATGGGTATGGGCGGGTGAAATCAGAAGATTTGGTGGAAAGGTTGTTAGATGCTAACAGCGCGGATGTGGCAGTTATTGTAAAAGAAATTTCTGGATATCGCAGATGGGCGAACCCCATACTTTTAAATGCCAATAATAAGGCTGAACAGGAAAAAGATGAACGGAAGCAACTTCATACAAGTTTAGCCTTGCTACCGGTTGATAATAATCAGATTGAGTACCTTTATGCCAGACTTTTGGTGGCTAAGCCCAATGAAGTATATGTGATAGTAAATGCTCTGAAAAGTTATAAAGAGGAACTTAAGGAAAAACTTTGGGACATCCTTCTTAATCCGAAAAAAGGAAATGAATTACAAATATTAAGGGCAGGTAGTGCGCTAGCTGTTTTTGATCCGCAGAGTAAAAACTGGGAGCAATCCTGCCAATTAATTGTGAGTCAGTTGGTAAAAGAGAATCTGGCTTTTATTAGGGTTTGGGCCGATGCTTTACGCCCGGTGAAAAATGTTTTAATAAACCCGCTTTCGAAAATCTTTAATAACAGAGCCTCAGATAAAGCTTCTGAAAACTCGTTGGCAACCAACTTGCTTGGAGATTTTGCATCAGATTTACCCGAGATTCTCGTTAGCCTGATCCTAGATGCTGATGAAAAACAATTTGCTTTATTATTTCCGGTTTTAAAGGAACATAGTGCCGCCTGTCTTTCGCTATTATCCGTTGAGATTAATAAAAATATTCCACCAAAGGCAGACGATAAGTTCAAAGAAACTTTTGCAAAAAAGCAGGCGAATGCTGCATTGGCTTTGGCAAAGTTAAATCAGCCTGAAACTATGTGGCCTTTGTTGGTCCATAGCCAAGATCCCCGCAGGCGAAGCTATTTGATTGATAAGTTTGCATTGTGGAATGTTGACCACATGTTGATTTTGAAGCGATTAAATTTAGAAAATGATAGGTCTATCCGTAGGGCGTTGATTCAAAGTCTTGGAGAATTTAGTCTCGAGCAAATATCGATTGATGAAAGAAAAACAATAATCCCTTTACTGCAAGAAATTTACCTTAAAGATAATGATTCTGGTGTTCATGCCTCAGCGGAGTGGTTGTTGAAATCTTGGGGCGATCATACCTTCTTAAATAAAACAAACGAAATCTGGAAAAACGATAAGGATGTATCAGCTAAACGGCAGATAGAAATTCGAACCCGATTGAATGAGGAAAAGGAGAAGTCTGTTTCGCAATGGTATGTTAATGGTCAAGGGCAGACCATGGTGGTGATTCCGGGGCCAGTTGAATTTTTAATGGGATCACCAGAAGGTGAAGCAGACCGTAATATAATTGAAAGGCAGCACCGTAGACGAATTAGTAGATCTTTTGAAATATCCAGCAATCTCATAACTGTAAACCAATATAAACAATTTGATAAAAGTTATATCAACACCCTTGATGGTAAATATGCTCGGAGCGGAGATTTACCGGCAATTAACATTACTTGGTTTATGGCTTCTGGATATTGCAATTGGTTAAGTCAACAAGAAGGAATTCCCAAAGACCAGTGGTGCTATGAAATGGATGGTAAAGGGAATGTGACTGCATTAAAGAAAGATTATTTAAGCCTTAAAGGTTATAGATTGCCCACCGAAGCTGAAATGGAATATGCTAGTCGTGCGGAATCGATTACAGCCAGATATTATGGTGAAACAGACGAATTATTGCCTAAATATGCTTGGAATAATAGGAATTCACAAAATCAAACATGGCCCGTTGGTAGTTTGAAACCAAATGATTTTGGGCTCTTTGATATGCTGGGAAATTGTTTTAATTGGTGTATGGATATATATAAAAGCTACCCGCAAGTAGACGGCTTGGCTGTGGAAGATAAAGAAAATGAGCTAACTATTTCGGCTGTCGATTTGTTTTTGGTACTTAAATTTTTGGACCGTAAAAACGGTTCTCCTTTGGAAAACATTGGTCGTGTATTGCGTGGCGGTTCTTTTGTCAGCCATGAATCCTTGGCACGTTCTGCTTTGAGAGGTTACAACATTCCTTTCGTCCCATTAGAATTCGTTGGGTTCCGCTTAGCGAAGACAAATTAATTTGGAGTTTAGTTCTGGGGTGTTGGAATTCAAAAGAGCTATTAAATACAAACCAACCACTTTAATCCGTGGGATTATGGTCGATAATAAATAATAAGAATAGTTTTGCTTCGTGTTTTTTTGATAAACAGGAGAGATAATTGCGCAGGAGAACTGGAATACTATTTATCATTGCCCGTTAAGCCAAAGTACAAATACAAAAAGAACCCTGCGGACAAAAGCCGTAGGGTTCTTTGTTTTTAAGTAAGCTTAGATTTTACCTATAAGGCGTTGCCTGTGGCGCAGATGGTATTCCTAAAGGCGCAGAACTGGGCAAGCTTCCCCCAGTTGGAACTATTACCGTAGGTGGCGCACTAGTCCTAGGGGCACCCAATCCTGGCGTGGGCGGAATAATTACAGAATCAATCGCTGGGATACTTTCTTTAGAATTGGCCTTAGTCGGAAGGATCGCTTTATCTGCATCCATGGTTAAAGGCACAGATTGCAAGGATGGAGTTAAACTAGTCAGCGGAATGCCTAGTTCTTGTAAAGCGGGTGCGGTACCAGGTGCAGGCTGTTTGTTAACGTTTTCTGGAGCAGCAATAGTATGAACTGGAGCCTTTTTTGCTTGTGGCGTCGGGGTGAATTTTACCTGACTAGCAGCGCCATCTCCTATCGGGTTGCTAACAGCAATCGGTAATTTATCAGGGGCTTGGGCTACCTTTGGGGCATTGGAAATACTAATAGGGTTGCCATCTAAAGTATTGCCCACATTGCTGACAGCTCCCGCGCCTGGGATGTCTGCGGTTTCGGTGGTAACTTTGGGCTGGGTAGTTGGTGAGCCCAGAGTATTAAGCGAGTAAGTAGGTTTGGGTTGGAATTTTTTATCTTCTTTGGTGCAAAAGGGCGACCATTCAAAGCAACCTGTGAAGAGGAACGTGCTCATGGAAAGAAAGAACGTCGCTTTGTGCCAATACTGGATTCTCATTGGAATCCCTCCCGCTGTTTTTGTTTGAACTTGCATTGCTCCAATAGCATGCGGATTAGAGAAAAAATCTCGATTCAAACCTAAAACAAGATGGCGATGGGGATAACCCTAGTTGGCAAGGTTGTCAAGCCAATGCAAGTAACTAGAGGCATTATTTTTATGCCCCTAGTTGGGAAGTGGGAAAGATAAGAAGATTAGTTGGCTGGTCCAGCGCCCATTCCACCGGGGCCAGGCAAAGGCGCAGGCAGTGCGGAGGGTGAAGCTGCAGTTTGATTGTTGTTAGCACCTGTCTCCATGGAAGCAAGTTCTTTGGAAAGAGGAAAAAACGGTGAAGGTGGAACATACTGTGGTGGGTGTTCCAGATAATGCCCGCTTGGCAAAGTCATGCCGCCAATATGTGTTTGGCAACCTGAGGTCCCAATTAACAAAAGGCCTGTGAAGCCAAGTGCTGTTAAAGCTAGTTTTGATTTAATCTTCATATCTATTTTCCCTGTCTTGCCGGTTTTCAACCGAATAATGCAAATTTTGAGTGTTAGGACTACTCATTACTTCTTATCGGTTGGAAATATGAAAAGAATTTACTGGAAATAACGAAAATTACAGATCATCCTTTAATAGTGGTTGCAACGAGGCAACTAAATTTGATTAATACAAAGGAGAGGCGATTCACAATCGCTTTATTGCATGAGGCATTATCCTACAATCTTGAAGTGGAACAATCCGGTAGTCCCGGTGCCGATGGTCGTTTTTGACCGCAAAGAAATTGGTAAAGTGCGAAAAGTTGGATTTGATTCGCCCCCGTGGCTGCAAACGGGAGCGATTGAAAGCCCGTTTGATTTTTCAGTAAGAATGATTGAGTTGATTTCAGACATATCGCAAAACTGTCCAGAGTTTTTTAATCTTGATCCCAATAAAATTCTGGTGACGATTACCCGAGCTAGGAATTTCAGACTGCATGGCTTGCAGGCAAGGGTTACCCCTATGAGGTTTGAAGGCGGAAATCTTCAATGCAAACGGGGGAATCGAAATTATGAGGTGCAACAGTATTATGTGGATGGCAGGCAGATCTATTATCTAGTCACTTTTTGTTTGCCCCGATTTCAAGATCAGACCCTCGAAAACAAACTGGTTACGGTTTTTCATGAGCTTTATCATATTAGCCCTGAATTCAACGGGGATTTGCGTAGGCACCAGGGCCGTTGTGCTTGGCATACGCACAGTAAAAAATCCTATGATGATCAGATGCTGCATATGGCAAGGGACTATGTTGCAATAACTAGAAAGCCCTATCTGCATGATTTTCTTCGAGTTGATTTCGCCCAGTTAATTCACAAGCATGGTGGAATACATGGGTCAGTGGTGCCATTGCCCCGGCTAGTTCCAACCTCCCATTCGGCCAAAGTAAGCTAAACAATAACAGTAGGGATTTTCGATTCATGGCAAATAATAAATTTGGCGTCAAGGATTACCTCAAGGGCCGTCCCGAAACTTTTAATGTTAAATCGCACGCAAAAGGGCCTGAAGGTGAATTACCATTAACCGAAGAATTACTGCTAAATTCTCCCAGTGGTGATTTGTTTGGTTGGTCCTTGAATGTAGGCATGGGTTGGAAGCCTGAAGAAATGGGCAGGCCTGAGTTTCTGGTACTTAGCACTTCTGGTGGGATTCGTAATCCGGATGGCACTCCCTTGGCATTAGGGTTTCACACCGGGCATTGGGAAGTAGCTCTTTTAGTACAAGAAGCTGCCAAGACTTTTAGAACCTTGGGTGGGATTCCTTTTTCAGGCTTTGTGACGGATCCTTGTGATGGGAGAACGCAAGGCACCCACGGCATGATGGATAGCCTACCTTATCGAAATGATGCTGCGATTGTTTTACGAAGGCTTGCGAGATCTTTGCCCACACGAAAAGGGGTACTAGGCGTTGCAACCTGTGATAAGGGATTGCCTGCTATGATGATGGCGGTCGCAGGTCTGCATAATTTGCCTGCAATTATTGTGCCTGGTGGAGTAACATTACCAGCAGATAATGGCGAAGATGCGGGTAAGGTTCAAACTATTGGAGCGCGCTTTTCTCATAATCAAATTTCCTTGAAGGAAGCAGCGGAAGCTGGCTGCAGGGCTTGTGCATCGCCTGGTGGTGGTTGCCAATTTTTAGGAACAGCAGCTTCTGCGCAAGTTGTTGCAGAAGCGTTAGGGTTGGCGTTGCCACATTCTGCTTTAGCTCCTTCGGGCCAACCTGTTTGGTTGGAGTTGGCCAAATATTCTGCGCAAGCGTTGTATCAACTTGCATCCGAGGGAATAAAAACCTCGAATATTCTAACGCCTGCAGCGATTCGTAATGCGATCGTGGTGCATGCTGCATTTGGCGGATCAACCAATTTGCTTTTACATATCCCTGCAATTGCCCATGCAGCAAAGCTTCCAAGGCCCACGGTTGAAGATTGGATAGAAATTAATCGTAAGGTTCCAAGGCTTGTAGATGCACTTCCGAATGGGCCGGTAGGTTACCCTACGGTGAGTGTGTTTTTGGCGGGTGGTGTTCCTGAAGTGATGCTTCATCTTGAAGCTATGGGTTTGTTGGACACCTCTGTTCTAACCTGCACAGGCCAGACCTTGGCGCAAAATTTGAAAGAGTGGAAAGAATCTGAGCGCAGGCATAAATTCAGGCAGATGCTAAAAGAGATGGATGGTGTGAACCCTGATGAAGTGATTTTTCCACCTGCAGAAGCTAAAAAACAAGGCTTAACCTCGACGGTTTGCTTCCCGAAGGGGAATCTTGCTCCTGAAGGAGCGGTAATTAAAGCTACTTCGATTGATGCTTCGGTGGTGGGTGATGATGGGGTGTATCGCATCAAGGGGCCTGCCCGGGTTTTTCTGGAGGAGCGACTTGCGATTTCAGCGATTAAAGAAAAACAAATCAAGGCGGGCGATATTATTGTGCTGATATGCAGGGGGCCGATGGGCAGTGGTATGGAAGAAACCTACCAAGTTACTTCTGCATTGAAGCATTTAAGTTTTGGCAAACATGTGGCGTTGATAACCGATGCCCGATTTTCTGGTGTATCGACTGGGGCGTGTATTGGCCACGTTGGGCCAGAAGCGCTTGCAGGTGGGCCTATAGGTAAAATCTTGGAAGGTGATTTGGTTGAAATAATCATTGATCGTAACAAATTGGAAGGCTCGTTGAACCTTGTAGGCGAAAATGGAAAAGATTATGGGGTTGAATGGGGCAATAAAACACTTGAGAGCCGAACGCTAAGGCCAGACTTGGCTGCAGACCCTAATCTGCCTGATGATACGCGTTTATGGGCGGCATTGCAGACATTGGGCGGTGGCACCTGGGGTGGATGTGTTTATGATGCGGATAGTTTGATCAATGCCTTAAAACGATAAAGATGGTTTTTTGTGAATCGATGGTTGAATTTGATAAACAAATGTTTCATAGTGTCAACTTAATATCTTTTGTGGGAATTTGACGAGAGGGAACAAAATGTCTGTTCGTCTAAGATTGTTTGTGATGATGGTGTTGGAGTTTTTCATCTGGGGTGCTTGGTTACCCTTAATATTTGGCTACTTACCGAGCCTTAAATTTACGCCTGCAGAGCAGTCGTGGATATTGAATGCGTTTCCTATCGCAGCAATTGTCGGGATGTTTTTCTCGAATCAGTTTGCGGATAGAAACTTTGCAGCGGAGAAATTTCTGGCGTTTAGTCACCTTGTTGGAGGGTTAGCAATATTGGGTTGCGCCTTTACCAAAGATTTCTGGCCCTTCTTTGCTTTGATGCTGGTTCATTGCTTGCTTTATGTGCCAACTATTTCGATTACCAATTCCATTGCTTTTGCAAACATGAAGGATGCCAAGAATGAGTTTGGCATTGTTCGCATGGGCGGAACCATTGGTTGGATTCTTGCTGCCTGGCCTTTTACTTTCATCCTTGTTGATTGGGATGCTGTGACTAAGGCAAACCCTCAGGGCATGGTGGATTGGATTGGTACTGTTTTGAAAAATGGTTTGACGGGTGAGGCTTTGAAAGAAGCCACCAAGTGGACATTTATCATCGCAGGTATTGCTTCTTTAGCACTTGCTTTGTTCAGCTTGGCTTTGCCTCATACACCTGCGAAAAAACCAGAATCCCGAGATTCCGATAACCTTGCATGGTTGGAAGCAATCAAGTTGCTTAAGCATCCATTCGTGTTAATTCTTTGGGTTGTTACTTTCATTGATGCTTTTGTACACAACTGTTACTTCAACTGGACGGGTTCATTCTTGAGTGCAGATGTAGCTGTGGGCGGGGTTGGTATTCCGGGGAATTGGATTATGCCTGTGATGAGTATTGGTCAGATTGCTGAGATCCTCACTATGGTAATTCTTGGGGTAACCTTGAAAACGCTTGGGTGGAAATGGACGATGGTGGTTGGCGTTTTAGGTCATGCCATTCGGTTTGCTGTTTATGCCTTTTTACCTCAGCACAAGGAATTGATCATTTTCGTGCAAGTGGTGCATGGTATTTGCTATGCGTTTTTCTTTGCAACGGTTTACATCTTTGTTGATGAAGTTTTCCCTAAAGATTCCCGTTCGAGTGCGCAAGGGTTGTTTAATGTGATGATTCTGGGCGTTGGCGCATTGGTAGCAAATTCAGTTTGCCCTTACTTAATGCAGGAGATTTTCACCAAGGATAAGATTGTTGATTTTAAAACTTTGTTTTTGGTGCCTTGCTTTGCATCCTTGGTTGCAGCAATAGTTCTCGCATTGTTTTTTGATGTTCCGAAAAAACAAGAAACCTTATCGTAATTCTTAGTTTGGTCTAATTTATTACAGCAAGCAGTGGAGTTTATCCATTGCTTGCTGTTTTTTTACGCACCAATACTTCCCAGATTGCCTATGTTGGTGTTGTATTTGTAAATATCCATATTCTTGTCAAATTCCGCAAAGTCTACCCGTTTTATTGCCGATCTAATTTATACAGGGGAGTTTTTGTATTTCGATGATCGGGAAAAGAATGGCGTTTGGAAATAATCACAATCGAAAAGTCGGGGGCAAAAAGCGATTTGGCTTTTGGTCTTTGATAGCATGGGCAGGAAGCATATCGCTTCTAAGTGCAGGTTGTATGAATCCGCAAATGCGTAGCGAAAAACCGATACCTGTTCCAAAAGAAATGAATGTTGCCTCTAAAAAGATGGCCCCTAAAACTCAAGAAGCAAGCAACCTTAAATTAGTAAGCAATACAGAAGTTAGTTCTGATTTAGCTCAAGCCAAATTATCAAATACTAGTTCTGCAATTGCTGAAAAGAAACCCAGGCAGATCCCGATTAATTTGGACACGGTTTTAAGACTTGCGGAAGAACAAAATCCCCAGATCATGATTATGAGGGAAAAAGTTGAAGAAAGTAATGCTGAAAATGCACTCGCAGCTAAGTCTTGGCTGCCTTCCATTTATGGTGGTATTGCTTACTACAGGCATGAGGGTGGTATCCAGAATTTTAATGGCGATTTGATCAAATCCAGCACCGGTGCTCTGTATCCAAATATTGAATTAAGAACCGAGTTGGATTTACGGGAAGCAACTTACAAACAAATCGTTTCCGAGCGTAACAGTTGGCAAACTAGAGGCGAACTTACCAAGATTACAGTCGAGTTATGCCTTGAAGCAGCTACCGCTTATATCGATCTGCTTACAGCAAGGCGAGGCGAAGCTATTGCTCGCGAATTGGAGAAATACCATCTCGAGCAGTTGAAGCGTGCTGAGAAAATGAAAGAAAATCATCCCGATGCAACGGTTCTTGTTGAAGCTGTTTATGCTGAGTTGAATGGTCGTAAACAAGCCATTCTTAAGCTAAAGCAACAAGGTGATTCTTCAGCGGTGAAGTTGGCGTTCTTGTTGGGAGTTGATCCAGATAGCGAGTTGGTTCCTGTCGAAGAGAATTTTGTGCCCTTGGATTTGGTTGATGTTTCGATTGGCATGAAAGATATGGTTGCAAAATCTTTGTCGTATGGTCCGGGAATTCGCGAGCTGGAACGCATGCTTGAAAATGTTCAAGATGGAATTGCTAGGATGGAAGGCCCGACCAGATTGATGCCTATTTTACAAGTAAACATGGCGGAAGGTGGTTTTGGTGCAGGTGCTAATTCAAGTTTATATTGGGCCAATCGTTGGGATATGGGCTTGGCTGCCAAGTGGAACCTGACGGAATGGCACACTTCCCGTGAAAAAAGGCGTATTGCAGAAGTGAAGTTAAATCAGGTTCATCTGACCTTTAAAGAATTACAGGCGAAGCTATCTGCTGGTGTTCAAGATGCCCGAGATTCGATTATCAATGGGCGTGAGCAGATACAATTTTGTACTAAGCAGATTCAACACTCTGCTGAAACCTATCGTTTAAATACTTTGAGGCTTGAGCAAAACGCACCCAATGCCACTATGAGTGATGTGCTTTTAAGTATTCGTGGGCTGGAAATGGCGCATGCGAATTATGTTGGTTCGATCAATGCGTACAACAGATCGCAGGTTCGGTTGATGTTGTTGCTTGGGCCAAACAATGCAACGGGAAGTGAAAACGCTGCGGTTTTGAATCAAAAGAACAACCGTAAGTATGAAATTCCTAAGGAAGGCGAAGCACCTTTGCGACTTTCTTTGGACAAAAGCACAATCGAAAATCGCTAAAGAATAGAGTGTTATAAGGTTATTGATCGGTAGTTAGGGTTGAAGAAACCCCGCCTATATCGGGGATATTGCATTCTTTTTGGTACCAAAGTCTTCAAATCTGCTAGAATAAGTCTGCTAGATTAAGCCATGGGTCATCGAACCATATTTCTTGGGAATAGGCAGGTATTTTGTGCGTACTGAAGTTAGGGTTGTAGCTGGAATACTCCGGGGCAGGAAAATTGAATTTGAAGTAAACCCATTGATGAGGCCCACGCCCCAACGGGTGCGCGAAGCCCTATTTAGTATTCTGGGTGTCAGCTTCAAGGGCATTAGTTTTTTCGATGTTTTTGCAGGCACGGGCGTGAATGGCTTTGAGGCCATAAGCAGGGGTGCTTCGAAAACAACATTTATCGAGCGGGATTTTCAGCTTGCCCAAGTCATCGAACGTTACATCAAAAAATTCAATGTTGGTGCCTTGGGGCATGTTGTTTGCACCGATGCATATCGCTGGGCTGCCCGTTGGATTCCTGTAAAAGAATCCTCCATTATATTTATCAGCCCACCATTTATTGATTACAAGAATCAGTTGGAAGAGCTTTTTTCCATGATCCGATCTTTTCAGGAAAAAGTTCAACCTGGGAGTGTCGTGGTTGTGCAGACTGAAAGCGAAATCCCGATTGGTGATCTTCCCGATGACGCAGGTGCAGGTTGGGATATAAGAAAGTATGGCAGAAACGAATTGCAATTCTGGGTAAAGAACGACCCTAATGCCCCACCTGCGGTTTCTGAGCCAGTGAACGATGATGAATCACCAGCTTGAAAAAGCATTTGCAATAGAAGTAGTGCAGAGGCTTGTTGACGCAGGCTTTGAAGCATTGTGGGCTGGTGGATGCGTGCGCGATGAGTTACTTGGGCTAATACCTGCTGATTACGATATTGCAACATCTGCCCGACCCGAACAAGTAAGAAAAATTTTCCCTAGAACTGTTGCGGTAGGCGCCAGCTTTGGTGTCATTGAAGTTATTGGGCCACCTCTTGCCAATGGCAAACCCATCATGATTCAAGTTGCCACTTTTCGTGCGGACTTGGGGTATACCGATGGGCGCAGGCCTGATGCGGTTCGTTATTGTAGTGCTCAGGAAGATGCGCTGCGCAGGGATTTCACCATCAATGGAATGTTTTTTGATCCTATTGCAAACAAGTTGGTTGATTATGTTGAGGGGCAAAAAGATTTAAACAGTAAAATTCTTCGGGCGATTGGGGATGCTAATGTGAGGTTTGAGGAAGATCGTTTAAGAATGCTACGGGCTGCAAGGTTGGTTCCCAGATTTGATTTGAAGCTTGATGAAACTACAAAAGAAGCAATTCTCGCCAACGCTTCGGCAATAGGAACGGTTAGCCCAGAGCGGATTGCAGATGAGTTACGAAAGATTTTTCAACACACAAGTAGGGTGGCAGGAATAAGCTTATTCATCGAGCTTGGTCTGGCGAGGCAGGTTTTCCCTGAAGTTTTTTCAACTGAAACAGTTGGCATTTATAGCGATATTCTCGCGGTTATCCAGCATTTGCCTAAGGTGGCCTCTTTTCCTTTGGTGCTTGCATCAGTTCTGCAAAAGCTTTCCAGTAAACAGGCAGAGGAAACTTGCAGAAGGTTTAAAATGTCGAATGTGGAAATAGATGCAACCCGAACTCTGGTGCAGTTTAAAGATTCTTTACAAAGCCCAGATCAATTGAGGCTTTGCCAACTTAAAAAAATATTAGTGCTAAATGTTATTGATGATTTGTTAAGCCTTATGAGGGCAAATCGCTTGTCTTTGGGGCAGGATACTAACGCAGTTGAATATTGTTTGGGGAAACTGGCTGAATGGCCCAGAGAAATTCTCGACCCTATTCCGTTGGTTGGGGGAGAAGATTTGAAGGCACTGGGGCTGAAACCAGGGCCGAAGTTCAAGTTAATTTTAGATTTGATCCGAGATGAACAGTTGGATGGGGTTTTAAAAATCCGAGCTCATGGGTTGTTAAGGGCGGAAGAATTGTCGAAATTGCTTTAAGCTGAACAATTTGGGATATTTCAAGAATTTTCACTGCTGGGCTTGTGGCTGAAAAACCCTCGGGTATACTCACATCCGTACAGTTAACAGGGGCCCATTTTTTTAGGAGTCGGATAATGGCTGAATCAGCTCAGGATAAAGAACTCAAACAAACCCTTTCGCAAATTGAAAAACAATTTGGTAAGGGGGCCATCATGCAATTGGGGGAGGTTGCTTCCAGTGATGTACAAGGTATTTCAACCGGTGCACTTAGCTTAGATATTGCTTTGGGCGGCCATGGTATTCCCCGAGGCCGTATTACTGAAATCTTTGGTAATGAAGCTAGCGGTAAAACAACGATAGCGCTTCACGCAGTTGCATCGGCACAGAAAAAAGGTGGCGTTGCTGCCTTTATTGATGCAGAACATGCTTTGGATCCGGGTTGGGCCAAGCGTATTGGTGTGAATTTGGAATCATTGCTTGTAAGTCAGCCTTCTTGCGCTGAAGAAGCTTTGAAAATTGCAGAGATGCTGATTAAATCGAATGCGGTTGATATTATCGTTATCGATTCGGTTGCAGCCTTGGTGCCCCGTGCAGAAGTCGAAGGAGAAATCGGCGATTCGCACATGGGTTTACAAGCTAGGTTGATGAGTCAGGCACTGCGAATTTTGAACCCCACCATTTCGCGCACAAAAACCAGTATGGTTTTTATCAATCAGATTCGTCTGAAAATTGGCATGGTGTTTGGTAATCCAGAAACCACTTCTGGCGGGCTTGCAATGAAGTTTTATAGCTCCGTCAGGATGGAATCTCGCAAAGTTACCACCATTAAAGAAGGGGAAGAAACCGTTGGCGCTCGCATTCGCGTCAGGGTGGTTAAAAACAAAGTTGCGCCTCCATTCCGACAAGCTGAGTTTGATCTGATGCACGATTTTGGTATTAGCCGTGAGGGCGATTTGCTTGATCTTTCCATCGATGAAAAGATCGTGGATAAATCCGGTGCCTGGATTAACTATGGCGACATGCGGTTGGGTCAGGGGCGTGAAAATGCCAAAAATTATCTTCGTGATAACCCCGCTGTTATGGAAGAAATTACTCGCAAGTTGCTACAAAAGAAAGGCTTGGTCCTTACTGCTGATGGTGGTTATGCCACCGATGTCTCTGCACCTTTGCAAATCCCTGCTCCTGTGATGAGCAAGGCTGCGAAAAAGGCAGCAGCAGCGGCGGCAGCGGCAGCAGCAGATTAGTTTGTTGAGTTTGGAATCTGGCAAAACTGCCCAGCCTACCAATATCCTCTGGAGAATCTCTTTCTCCGGAGGTTTTTTATTAGACACCCTTTTGTTTTTCTTTATCATCGAGATTGGGTATTTACTACAGTCGTTTTTTTCCAAGAGTTTTTCATTGTTGAAAAATGTTGCACTGATGTTCTTTCTGGCTTGCTCTTCTTTGCTTTTAATAGTGCCGAACTCGCATGCTTTTGAAGAAAACATTATCGGGCAACTCGAAAATGCAGTTAAGAAAGTAGTAGCTTCCGCAGAACCTTCCGTTGGTTGCATTCTTGTTTCGCGTAGCCCAGTATATAAAGAACTTGGTGCGATTCCCTTGGATAACATCCCGGGAAAGTTGGGTGGGTTCGTTCCACCTACCGAGCCTCAAAAACGCCTGCGCAAGCCTCTTGATAAATCAAAGTCTTCTTTAGATCTTTCGGATCCTGAAACTTTCCCTGATTCGTTTGGCACGGGTGTTGTGGTTGACCCTAGTGGTTTAATTTTAACCATGGCGCATGTTGTCAAAGATGCGGTGAAGGTTTATGTCCGATTCCCTGGAGGAAAAGGTAGCTATGCAGATATTCATGCGTTAGATGGCAGGAGTGATCTTGCTGTTCTTCGTTTGATCGAAAAAATCCCAGATCTTAAAGCTTTAAAAATCGGGGATGCTTCCAACCTGAAAAAAGGCCAGTTCTTAATTCATCTTTCCAACCCCTACTCCTCCGGATTTTATGATGGCAACCCTTCCGTTGGTTGGGGCATGCTTTCTAACCTTAGGCGTAAATGGAATAACCAAACCGCTGAAGCTGATCGAACTCAGGTTCCACTTTATCAATATGGTACTTTGCTACAGCTAAATACCGTGGTTAAACCCGGAGCGAGTGGCGGGGCTTTATTAACCATGGATGGCCGTTGGGTGGGAATTCTTTCCTCGATTGCTGGATGGCCTGGGGCAGATTCTTCTGAAGGCTATGCTGTTCCTTTAGATATCAATCATCGAAAAATTATTGAGGTTTTAATCAAGGGAGAGGAAGTTGAATATGGGTTTTTAGGGGTGCAGATGGCGGCCGGGGTCAGAAATGTAAAAGTCGCTCAGGTTTCCGAAAGGTCACCTGCTTTTCGTGCTGGAATTTATCAGGGTGATACCATCATTTCAATCAATGGGCAACCGGTTGATAATCCCGACGATTTATTTCTTCAGATTGGTTCTACTCTTGCTGGAAATATTGCCCAAGTGGAAGTTGTTGGAGTTATTGGAAATCAAACCCGGATGGTTCAGGTAAAACTTGCCAAGTATTTATCCTCTTTGCCTGTTATTGCATCGAATCAAAAGGCACCTGTTTTTGGCATTACTGTCGATTATTCAAGCCTTTTGGCCCAAAGGCCTTTCGGCATTGGTCAGTGGGGTAGAGGCGTTCCAGATTCTGTTCTTATTAAGGATGTGATACCCGGATCGCCTGCCGACATTGCCAAATTGCAATCTGGTAAATTGATTTCCCGAGTTGATAACACTCCCGTTTCTAACCCTGCGGAATTTTACAAAGCCATGGCAAAGGCAATCGATTCGGTTGCTCTCACGATTATTCAAACTGATGGTGTGCAGCAGGAAGTTGTTGTTTTGAAAAAGAATTAGACAAGGATTTTTAAAATGAAATATGCAATTTGTAATGAAACTTTTGAGAATTGGGAACACGATCGCATTTGTGGATTTGTGCGAGCAGCAGGCTATCAGGGATTAGAGTTAGCACCATTTACCTTGGCAGATCGCATCACCAATGTTTCTAGTGCAATGCGAGCAAAACTTAAAAAAGAAGCTGAAGCCGAAGGCGTAAAGATTATTGGGCTTCATTGGCTTTTGGCTAAAACAGAAGGCTTTTGCCTAACTTCTCCCGATTTACAAATTCGCACCGCAACCGCTAATTATTTAGTCGAACTGGCTAAAGCCTGTCAGGAACTTGGGGGGACTATTTTGGTACTTGGGTCGCCTGCCCAAAGGCGCATTCCCTTAGGATTTACCAAAGAACAAGCAACCGAATTTGCGGTGGATGCCTTAAAAAGAACGATCGATGGAATAAGTAAAGCAGGTGTCATGCTTTGCCTAGAGCCACTATCTCCTCCCGATGCGGATTTTATAAATACTGCAAGCGAGGGGTTGGAGATTTTAGAAAAGATCAATCATCCAAATTATTGTTTGCATTTGGATGTGAAGGCGATGTCGACAGAGCCAGAACCAACAACGGAAGTGATAAGAAAATATATCGGGAAAACAGGGCATTTTCATGCGAATGACTCTAACTTGCGTGGTCCTGGTTTTGGAAATGTCGATTTTGTCCCGATTTTTCATGCCTTGTTGGAAAAGAAATATGCGGGTTGGGTTTCAGTCGAAGTTTTTGATTACAAGCCAGACCCGGAAACCATTGCAACCCAAAGCATAGCCTACATGAAAGATTGTGAAATGAAGGCACGGAATTTATTGCCTAATTCCTTAAGATAATTCTTATTTCAACCAAGATTCTATTGTGATATTTGATCTTAAGGCTTTATGATTGTCTATGGCATTTAACTAAGTAATTAAATTTTCCAAGGAGATAAGTTGATGTTAAGGAAATTGCTTTTTTCGTCATTATTCGCGGTATTGAGTCTGAGTTTTTGCTTTGCAGCAGATAAAACCTCGGATGCCAACAAGGAAGCTTTGCAAAAGCTTCAAGATTTCATCGGCGAATGGAAAGGTAATGGCGGCCCTCCCCCAAATTCAAAGGCTAGCAAGCTTATCTGGACAGAAACATTTCAGTGGGGCTGGCGCTTCAAAGGCGATGATTCTTGGCTTACTTTGGAAGTCAAAGATGGTAAGTTCTTTAAAAATGGCGAACTTAAATGGGTTCCCGAAAAAAAGATTTACCAATTCACTGTTTCTGATCTAAAAGACAACAAAATGGTTTTTGATGGAAAGTTAAACAAGGACATTCTTACCTTGGAACGCATTGATCCTAAAACCAAGGAAACCCAAAAATTGGAAATGAACAACGCTGCTGAAGGCGTTCGATTTATTTACAATTATTCCCACAAGGAACAGGGCAAAACCTTATTTATCAAGGATTACATGGTTGCAGCGACCAAGTCCGGGATGAGTTTAGGCGCAAAGGAGAAGAAAACGGAATGTGTGGTTAGTGGTGGTTTAGGAACCATGCCTGTTTCCTATAAAGGCGAAACTTTTTATGTATGCTGTTCTGGTTGCAAGGATGCATTTGCAGAAAATCCAGAAAAGTTTGTGAAGGAATTCAAGGCTAAGAAGGCCGCTGGTGGTGAGTAGTATTTATTGATTTAAATAGTCAACAGGTATAAGCCCGGGAGTATTTCCGGGCTTTATCTTTTAAATTTCTTGGAGTTTATAGAAACTAATCAGGAAAACACTTGATCCTGCTTTTTATGCCTTTATTATTAACTAGCCTCCTTTGTTTATTCGTTTAAATAAATCAAGGGAAACATGATTTAATGAAATGTAAGCGCAAGCCGAGTCTTTTCATTAGTTTTGTTTTAGTGGGGCGTTTAGACTTTACTGGGACATTTATTTTGGAGATTTGCATGAACATTGTTAAGAAGGTTAGTGTTTTTGGTTCCTTATTTGCTTTAGGGCTTTTCTCTATGGTTACACCCGAAGCTAAAACAGCTTTTTATTTTGAGGATGCTAAGGAAGTTAATGCCGCCATTTCTAAACTGGTGGGCAAAAATCCTGATGCCAAGGCTATCGATGAACTCGCCAAGAAATATTCCTTGGATGAATTGATGCATGTATTCAAGCTTCGAACCAAGGGCGGTTTGGGCGTAGGTGAAACCGCAGGTGCAATTACTCCAGATGGTATTGAGGCGAAGCTTACTGGACTTCAGAAAAAAGAACCAGATAAAGCTGATCTTGCAAAGAACGGCAAAGCATATGCAACCATTGGTGAAGTTTCGCTGATTCTTGCTGAACTTTCTGAAGCTCATACCCCAAAAGATAAAAAAGGGGAAAAGGATCCTAAGAAGTGGAAAGAATTTGTTGAAAAGATGCGCAAGGGTTCAAAAGACCTTGTAGCAGCTTCCAATAAAAGTGATGGTAAGGGTGTAAAAACTGCAGCTAAGATTTTGAATGATAGCTGTGTAGAATGCCATGGCATTTTCCGCGACTAGTTTACTTGGCTAATAATTATATAAGCCTCGATGAGTTATCTCATCGGGGCTTTATTTATTTATCTACGATCAACTTTGATTGGTTTTAATTTGAGGAAAAAAATCATGAAGGCTGCAAGAAATGAGGTGCTTGCGTAAAGAATTAATCCCCAAGAAAGGCTTCCTGTTTGGTCTTTTAAAAAACCAGTGAGTGAAGGGCCCATAAACCCTCCTAGATTTCCAATCGAATTAATAAGTGCTATTCCTATCGCAGCAATTCCTGGCGCTAGCAATGTTGTTTTTAAAGCCCAAAACGGGCCAAAGGTCGCATGCACACCCATGCTTGCAATGGTGATTCCTAATAATGCTATAGGAAGGCTTTCAGGTTTAAGGCCTGCTATTACAAACCCTACCGACCCCAATAAATTTCCTAATAATAGGTGCCATTTTCTTTCTTTTAACCGATCTGAATTCCATCCCCAAATTGCCATGCTGATTGCGCCTGCTAGAAATGGAATCGCGGTCAAAAATCCTGTCTGAATATTTCCAAGATGAGAGGCGCTTCGAAGTAAATCAGGAAGCCATAAACCGATTCCATACAAACCTGTAATTTGGAAAAAGTAAATCAAGCACATGTACCATACGGGTAGGGAAAAAAATGCTAGGTATGGATTGGGCTTGATTGCAGAGGTGTGGAGTTTAGATTCTTCTTCAGCAATGGTTGATGATATAACGGCTTTTTCTTCTTCATTTAGCCACTTTGCATCTGCGGGCTTATCTGGAAGAAAGCAAAAAATATAAACGCCCATCAAAATTGAGGGTAATGCTTCTAGGAGAAATAGCCATTGCCAACCGTGTAAAGTTGCAATGCCATCCATGTTAAGCAACATGCCTGAAAGGGGGGCTCCGATTAAGCCTGAGAGAGGGATAGCAGTCATGAATCTCGAAATTGATTTGCCCCGCTGACTGGGTGGGAACCAGTAGGTCAAATAGAGGATGATGCCAGGGAAAAACCCAGCTTCTGCGATGCCAAGTAAAAATCGCAAAATGTAGAAGGTGGTAGGAGAATTGACAAACGCCATTGCGCCTGAAATAACACCCCAGGAAATCATGATTCGAGCTATCCAGCGCCTTGCACCCACTTTTTCCATGATTACATTACTGGGTATTTCAAAGAGAGCGTAACCAAGAAAAAATATGCCTGCTCCCAAGCCATACACCGAGTCACTAAAGTGTAGTTCCTCTTTCAAACTCTTAGATGCAAAGCCTATGTTGATGCGATCTAGATATGCACAAATATAACTGCAAAAAAGAAGTGGGATCAGGCGCCAAGATACTTTCATAAGCAACTTGTTGGTGAGGGCGTTAAAAGTTGCTGGTTCTGTCATGAGCACGGTTCCTCTTTCAAATAATTAAAGCACACCATATTTTTTAAAGGCTGCAGTTGCACTAAGCCCGTTTTTAATTGCATCGCGAACCGTGTTTTCTGCAGCAACTTTTTCCAGTGCCAAAGAAATCGCTTCAGCTTCCAATTCCTGTGGGATGATCACTATGCCGTCAATGTCTGCTACAACGATATCGCCGGGGGAAATCAGGCAGTTTCCAATCTCCACTTTTACATCGATTTCGATTACTTTTTGCCTGTTTTTGCTATCAAGCGGGCTGGCACCTTTGGCGAATACCGGGAAATTCATCGCATTCATTTTTAATTGATCCCGAACCAACCCATCGACAATTGCACCAACGCATCCGGTTCTTATACATGCGGTTGAAAGTAACTCTCCCCAAAGTGCAGATCTGAAAGACCCATTGGCAGCGGCAATCAATACTTCGTCGGGTTGGCAAGAATCCACAGCCTTAAGCTCTAATTCATAGGGGTTTGGGTCGATATGAGCCATATCTGCCCATAGCGTTGTCTTGCACCTTCCTATAAGAACTTTATCGGTTCGCCCTGTAACTTGGGGCAATTGGCATTTGATTACATGATTGGCGGAGTCCAACCCATCCAAGACATCGCTGACCACGGCGCTGTAAAGTTTTTCTCTGAGAAGTTCGAAGGTGTGGCTGGTTTTCATGATGGATAAATTCTCCTTGCGTTTGAAGGTTTTTCAATTCAGACTGCAACCATGACGATTGAAAATTTAATCATTGAGGCTTGCTTAACATGCGTGTAGGTATTATCAGCATACTTCAAGAATCGAATACTTTTATACAAGGTAAAACAACTCTCCAAGATTTTCAAAATGATATTCTTTCAGAGGGTGACAGTATATGCCAGAAGTTTCAAGATTCGCACCATGAAATAGGGGGATTTTTCAAAGGGCTTCAAAAACTAGGAATCGAAGCGGTGCCTTTATTGGCAGCCAGGGCCCTACCTTATGGTGTTATTGAATCTGATTGCTGGAATTATTTGATGGGCAGGCTCGACAAAGTGCTTGAAGGTGCGGGCCATTTAGATGGCATTCTTGCTGCTCCTCATGGCGCAACGGTTGCTGAAAATGAGCCCGATGCTGATGGGTTTTGGCTTCGAAAAGTAAGAACCGCAATAGGAAATAAGCCCATTGTTGCTACCGCAGATCCGCATGGCAATCTTTCCCCGATGCAATCTGATTCAGTAAATGCAATTTTGAGTTATCGAACCAACCCACACATGGATCAGTATGATCGCGGTTTAGAAGCCGCTGAACTAATGGGAAATATTTTAAACCATAAAGTAATTCCAACCAAGGCGACAGTTTATTTCCCTTTTGCGGTTAATATCTTTTGTCAAAATTCTAGTGAAGATCCGTTTAAAGGATTTATAACCTTTGTTGAAAGTATCCGAAACAAACCAAAGGTTTTGGCTGTTTCAGTTTTTGTAGGTTTCCCCTACGCTGATGTACCGCAAATGGGGGCTGCAATTTGCGTAATGACCAATAATGATTTTGCATTGGCCAAGAAATATACAGATGAACTTTCCTTGCATTGGTTGGGACTGAAAAAACAATTCGATCCGGTTTTGCCTTCTGTTGCTGATTCGGTGACGCAGATGAAAAATCTTCCCGGGCCTATTTGTGCATTGGATATGGGAGATAATGTTGGCGGGGGGTCTCCGGGGGATAGCACTATTCTTGTGCACGAGTTGATTGCGCAAAAAGCTTTCCCGTTTTTTACTGTTATTGCTGATCCGGAAATAGTTGATCAAGCTACAGCAGTCGGTCTCGGAAATTCCGCATCATTTACCATTGGAGCAAAACATGATCGGTTCCATGGGATGCCATTGCTTTTAAATGCGAAAGTTTCTTTTTTGGGTGAAGGAAAATTCTCGGAAAGCAATCCAACTCATGGGGGATTTACCCAATTTGATCAGGGAAAGACTGCCATCCTTCATACAGAAGAAGGAAATACCATGATGATCACCTCGAGAAGGATGGTGCCATTCAGTTTGAATCAATTGCTTTCATTTGGCATAGATCCAAAACAATACAGGGTATTGGTGGTAAAAGGCGTGCATGCCCCGTTGGCGGCATATAAAGCGGTTTGCAAAAGTATTGTGCGGATTGATACCCCAGGAGTAACTAGTGCGAGTTTAAATCGGTTACCCTATAAAATGCGCAGGAAACCGATGTTTCCTTTCGAAGAAATCAATCTTTAATCTGTTATTTAACAAGGTGCAAATATGTGGACAGTGCTTCTTTTGATTTCGTCGAATGTGTTTATGACCATAGCTTGGTATGGTCACTTAAGATTCAAAGGTTTTCCTTTATGGTTGGTCATTTTGGTGAGTTGGGTTATCGCCCTTCCTGAATATGCCTTGCAAGTGCCAGCGAATAGAATAGGGCATGGCCAATTTAGTGCCTCACAACTCAAGATTATTCAGGAGGTGATTTCTTTAACAGTATTTTTCATTTTCGCAGCAATTTATTTGGGCGAGAAGCCGACGCTAAAAACAGGTGTGGCAGCCATCTTGCTTATTGGAGCTGTAGTAATTGCGTTTTGGGACGATGGCAAGGTAAATTGAAGAGTAACTGGCTTTGTTTGTTTGCAGGTAAAACTTAAAGACCACGCCTAAGAAATACTTGGGCGTGGTCTTATTCAATTATAAACAAATAGGATTATATCTTTGGGCTGGATTCTGAAGGGCTGCTGATGTCTTCAAATTTGGGAGCAGATGAAGTCATCTTTTGTGGTGCCTTGGGTTGTTCGACCTGTTGGCTAGAAGAGGATGAAGAACCTATATCAACATCATCTTCAATTCCCTTGATGCCTTTTTTGAATTCTACGATACCTTTGCCAAGGTAACGGCCAACTTCAGGAAGTTTACGCCCGAAAATAAGAACCCCAATAACTGCAAGAACAATCATTTCAGGCATTCCCAAACCAATAAAACCAAATAAGGGGCTCATGTAAAAACTCCTAAATATAATCGCCTTAAATTCCTTTGATTTCAAATCTAGGAAGGCTAGTATCTATTAATTAAGTATATCAGCAAAATTCCTGTATCAACAAGGATAATGAGGTTAATTTTTTTTAACCTGCTAGTTTCTATATTATTAGGTCTTGGAATCAGTGGAAACCCTTAATTGGAATAACTTTAGGTAAATAGGTTGTGAGGATTAGAATGGTGTTTCTTTTGAAAAACAGTGCGGTTTTTTCTCTGCTTTTGCTTACTTTTACGCAAGTAAGCTTTGCTAACGATTTTTATCCTTTAGAGGACGGCTCACTCTGGAAGTACAAAGATTCGAACAATAAAACCATTATTAAAAAAGCGGTTCGAGAAGAAAAACTTGGCTACTACCCTTCTGTTTTACTTGAAGTTTCTGAAGGTAAAACGCTGCTATCCTCTGAACATATAGGTGTTACTAACGAAGGGGTTTTTAGATTTGCACTGGATGGTAAACGGTTTGTTCAGGGGGTTTTACTCTTAAAAGAAAAGCCTAAGGCTGGCGATAAATGGATCATCAACCTAGCTCTTGATATGGGCAAGATCAGTACCGAAGTTAAGGTTTCGGAAGAAGAAGTAACCGTGCCTTTTGGGAAATTCAAGTGCTTTGTTACCACAACGGTAAGTAAGGATGAAAAAGGAATCGAATATCAATTAAAGAATTACTATGCTCAAAAAGTTGGTGTGGTTAAAGTTACAATCGAAAAAGCAGGAAAGAAACATTATGAACTAGAACTTTTAGAGTTCAAGCTTGGCAGTAATAACACTTCAGACGCTAAGGGCGCTGAAAAAAAATAGCGCATGCATACTTAATTAGCGCTTTCAACTTTTAAGCGAATGGTTACAGGCAGATGATCGCTGTAGCCACGCACATGCTTGTGATCTTTTTCTGAACCAAATCTAACTGGGTGGCCTTTGCCATCTGCTGGTGGTGCTTCGCTAAAAACTTTTGCACTTGAAGGATCGCAACTCCATCCTTTTTCATCAAGCAAGCCAGGCGAGACAACGATTTGGTCAAATAATTCAGATTTTCCATGATAATAGATACTTCCCAGCTTCTTTTCCTTCCAATCAGAAAATGGGTTTAATAAAGGGAAATCAAGCCATCTATCATTCCCCGATGAGCCTTCAATTTCTCGTTTTTTAACCAAAGTCTGCTGTACAGAATCTGTTGTCTTCAAATGTTTCTTGACACAATCTTCATCAGGGGTTGAGTTGAAATCTCCGCATACAAGGAAATCGATGTCAGGATTGTTTCGCGCCATTGCGATATAGGCGCCATGAATTTGGTCTGCATATTTCGACCTTCCTGTGCCATCTTTGTCTGTAAGTTTAGAAGTCCAATGGGTTGCAAGAACAATCAGTTCCTTGCCATTGACCTTGATGGGCACCTCTAAGATCCGAATTCTTTTGCCAAGTAAATTAACTCGGTTGGATTGGATTGGAAGCTTGCTGATGACGCAGGTGGCAATGCATCTGCCCCCATGAGGGTTTTTAAATGCAATATCGCGGTATTGATTATCTGCAGGCAGTTTTGCATTGAGTGAAGCCATCAACAAATTTGGAACTTCGGAGGCTTCTTCGACTTCAGCAAGTGCAAGAATATCTGGGCCTGCACCATTATTCATGCGGAGTAGAACTTCCACGATATGATCAAGTTTGAGTTTGAAATCTTTAGGGTTGTTACCAAACCAAGAATCATATTCTTTGTCAGGCTCTGTTTTTCGATGGTCATCTTTGTTGTCAAAGAAGTTTTCGACATTCCACATGCAGAAAAGATACCCATCTTGGGAAGGGGCTTTTGCAGGCAATGGGGCTTTGGTTTCAGGTAAGCAACCCGAAGAAAACAAGGCACAAAGGATGATAAAACAACTTGGGCAATTTGCATTCATGGTAAACACCTTAATTTAACATTTTAAACATGCGTTGGCATAATCTGAGATTGTGGTTTATCGCTTATCTCATGTAACCTTAACATAATTACTTTTCTTATAAAGGCATTTAGCGACCGAGGGCAATATGAAAGATTTATCGAAAATAGTTTGGGTGATTTTTGGCGTAATGATTGGTTTTGGATTTGCTATTAGTATGAAAAATATCCCGACAGCGGTGGCGGGCAATGATAGGCACGAAGATTTTGTCATGGCAACGGGTCCGGTGTTGGTAAGCACGAATGCCCCAACTGATGGTGTATGGTTGCTGGATTATAAGTCAGGGAAACTGCAAGGAAGCGTGATCGATCGATTTTCAGGAAAGATTGTAGGTTGGGCAGAACTGGATTTGGCAGAAGAATTTAATTTGCCTCCCAGACAAAATGTTCATTTTGTAATGACCACCGGAATTGTTGGAAAAGAACAGTCCGCACTTTATGTTGCTGAAACAACAACAGGAAAAATGGGCGTTTACACCATGGGGCCAAGGCCAGACGGGATGGCAGGCGCTATTATCAAGCGCCAAGACTTATCTCTTTTTCGCAAGCCAAAATAAAGCTTAAGGTTTGAGAGAATCGGAATCAGAGTTAATTTTTCCTAAGCCTGTAAGAATGGTAATCCATCTGCAGGCCGCCCAAATAACTAAGAATATTACTGAAGTCATTACAAATAAAGTCATGCCAAAACGCAGCGCTACTGGAAACAAATCGACAAATTGCCCTTCTTTTGAAAGTGTTTGAAACCATGCGCTCATCATGGTTGCGCCCGCAGTAAGCGTGGTCGCAGATACAAAAAGCATCGGTATCAAAGTAAAAGGAATATAAGCACCTCTGCCTGAATTCACCATGACGGTTGTAACTAGCGCCAGTGCAAGTACTGCAAGGAGTTGGTTTGCAATCCCAAACATGGGCCAGATAGTGCCGATGGATCCTGTTGCAACCAGCATTCCCCAGCTTACAGTGATGATGAAAGTGGATAAAATCGATCCAGGCAGCCAGTCGGTTTGCCCTAACTTGGGATGGATGTATCCAAACATTTCTTGAAGTAAAAATCTGGCAATACGTGTGCCTGTATCAATTGTGGTGAGAATAAATAAAGCTTCAAACATAATTGCAAAGTGGAACCAGTATTTCATGAGGTGGTCGAAAGGAATGCCTAACTGATTCAAGGGTTTGGAAAGGATGAGTGACATCCCAACAGCGAGGGTGACTGCTCCCCCAGTTCTACCTCGAAGCGATTCGCCACCTACTTGGCGCTCGATGGTAGAAAGGTCAAGATGCTCGAGGTTTCCAGCATTCCCTAGCTCCTGGTGAAGCTTATCGACTTGAGGTTGCCATTTGTCAACTTGTTCGAGCCCGATGTTGATGTC
>CAJCCR010000038.1 GCA_903960945.1 uncultured Planctomycetaceae bacterium | reverse complement strand
TGAGACAGGTTTACCTTGGGTTATGCCCAGCCCGAACATTCCCACTTTCGAAACTGCGCTGGTTTATCCAGGGCAATGTTTGTTCGAGGGAACTAATCTTTCTGAAGGCCTTGGTACCACCAATCCTTTTCAATGGTGTGGGGCACCTTTCTTAAATCCCAGTCAGATTGTGGATGCCTTGAATAAAGAGGGCCTGCCCGGTGTTTTTTTCAAGCCTGTTTCTTTCAAGCCTACATCTGACAAATGGCAGGGCGAGCAATGTGGCGGGGTCGAACTTCATATTACTGATCGAGTTGTTTTCCAACCTGTTCGCACCAGCTTGGCTTTGTTGTACCACTTGCGTGAACATTCAGGTAAACACTTTGCTTGGCGCACCGCACCCTACCATTTTGTCAAAGATAAATTAGCAATCGATTTACTCTTGGGCAGTGATAGAGAGCGCATGCAATTGCAAGCTGGCATGCCCTGGCGGGAAATCATTGCAGATTGGGAAGAAGAAGAAGCGGATTTCCTTTTCCATCGTAAGCCATTTCTTATTTACCTTGATTAATGGTTCTACCTATCTCTATTGAGTGTAGTGAATCAGAGAACCCTACTGAACTTTTTAGTTTGGTAAACTGGGTCATTTGAATCGCTGTTCGTAAAGTTAATGGATAATTTTTTCGTCATTCTTCCTATTGCGCATCTTCGGTTTTAATTTATAAGCCTTGGCAATAGGGGGCCGATGATGTGGAATATATTTAAGAAATACAGTTTGGGATTTTTTATAACCTTGGCATTGTGCTTGGGGGCGGGTACGTCTTTTGCTCAAGCGCCTGAGGGAGCGAAAAAAGAGGAACCCAAGGAAGACCAGGGAGATCCTACTTTTCTTTATCGCTTTTCACAGTTGCTGATTCCCAAGCCAGATGTAGCATTTAAAAAACCAAATATTCGAGAGCCCGGACCCGATTCTGCCAACTTCCCTAATAGCCCTTACACGCTTCCTAAAGGAATGGCTTATTTCGAGATAACGCCTTCCGTTGCGGGCAAGGGGAGTTCCGATCCAAGAACTTACAGTACCCCTACCTTGCTTAGGTATGGGTTAACAGATGATGTTGAATTACGATTGTTTACCAACTCATTAACCGTGGAATATTCACCAAACAACGCAGGATTTTCGCCCATAGTTTTTGATGTGAAGATTCATTTTTGGGATGAAAACAAAGACTTGTTTCTTCCTGCGGTAGGTATGGAAATCTTACTTCAGAGTACTTTTGGCTCAAGCTTTTTAAATACAGGGGTGCAGCCCAGCATGAACCTTTTATTTAGCAAAGATCTTGTTTGGGATACGGTGCTAGAAGCCAGTGTTGGTTTACAAAGCGGCGATATAGGGTTTAGTTCAGGAGATAGTTATGAGATGACTGTACAGGGTGATTTAACCACCAAAGTTACCGAAAGAATCTCTTTGTTTGTTCAGACTGCTTACAATGGTTCGGTTGATCCGAGGTTTGCAAATAATATTTTTGTAGGGGGTGGTGGTCTTTTGAATCTTACAGAAACTATCACAATTTATGGCAGCTATAATGCCAGCGTTGTAAAAGACCTACCCCCATACTTCACCAATATGGGTATAGCTTTTGCCTTCTAAGGAGCTTTCTATTTCTGACTGCTCCAATAAACAGTGGGTTCATAAGTTGCAGAAAGATCAATCCTAACATCATCCACCATGTCGAGTGGATAGGTTACGGTTGCTTTCACTTTATCACGGTCAAGAAGATTTACGATTGTGCCCGCAGATACAACAATTTCGGCACATAACCAACGGGTACGATCATCATGGGTGGTCGCAAGGTATTTTTCCTTGATGCCACCACGATGCCGGACATAAGTACCTTGCAGTAAAAGTCTCCACATCGCATAGCGCTTGCCTTCTTGTGCATAAGCAAAGTTGGTAAGGGTTTCGGATTCATCTTTAGTGAGTGCGCGCTTGGCTTGCCTTACTTGGATGCTGCCTTTGAAGTCATAAAGTCTTGGTTCGATATCCAGCAGAAAAACATGTAGCGTATCATCAGGGCCTGATTCAAGCACTGCGAAGGTACCATCGGTTTTCTTGAAAACAATGCCTGCATGAAAAGGTGGTGCTGTACCTGCAATCTTGTAAAGCTTGGTCCAGAAAGGGCTCATGTCATCAAAAAGTAGGATGTCACCTTCCCTTGGGGTATAGGGGCGGGCGGTTTTTTCAACCTTTCCATCTGCGTTGCTTGTTTGATCCCAAAGATAGCCAAATGATTTTTGACTTGGTTCTGCATTAACTGTCGAAGTAGCCAGAATAGTTGCTAAAAATATTGAGCCTAAACTGCTGATCACGATGAAAATCCTCCTGTCCATGGAGATAAAACTTACACTATTTTATCGACAGCAAAATGCACTTAGACAAACCAAAATCAGTTGTATTACTAGCTTGGATGCCAATAAAGTTCGAAGAATAAGCCCTGTATTGATTATGCTGTTTAAGGTTGATTATGCTGTTTAGGGTTGATTATGCTGGCTGAATTTGGTTGTGCAGGTTGTATTAAATATTCGGATTATTATTTTTGGTAGCCAAACCTATTTCTTAAATACCGGTCGCCCATTCTTCCGTAATTGATGGGATCAAACCCAAGTAATGGCCTGATAAAGCCAGGGAAAATTGCATCTCTCTGGCGTTTTAATATTACCTTCATTACAACTTCCATGCACTTTTCCAAAGGCCATAATCTGAAAGGTAATTCAGGTGTTTTCGCAAGAACTTTGCCATCCCCACCCAGAATTCGTTGTCTTAATGGAGTATCAATGAATCCCGTCGAAATGACACCAATATGTACACCATCACGATCCACTTCCATCCTTACGCTGTCTAATAAGCCTTGCAATGCAAATTTACTTGCCCCATAAATCGAATATTCAGGCACCCCTCTTTTTCCAGTAAGGCTGCTCATCGCAACAAAAGATCCCTTTGTTTTTTTTAGAAAAGGAAGTGAATGATGAAGCAGATACAGGACACCAAAGAAATTCACTTTCATCAGGTGTTCGATCGCATCGAGGTTTGATTCTTCAAAGGGCGCACGCATGGAAACGCCCGCAGCAGCAAATACTAAATCGATTTTTCCAAATTTTGCAATCGTTCCTTCCACCAACTGTTTCACTTGCTGTTCTTCTTTAACATCTGCAGTTATCACAAAAGGTGGAATCGCTGAAGCGGGAAATTCTTTTTTCGCATCTTCTAATTTAGAAAGGTCTCTGCCCGAAATAACCACAGTATACCCAAGCGCGGAAAGTTTCTTGGCGGTTGCAAGGCCTACACCGGAAGATCCCCCTGTAATCAGTGCAACTTTTTCGCCAGCTTTAGACATGCTTTTTTTCCATCATCATAACGTATATTCAAATAAAACTTTGGTTTCACTTCGAACAGTATTTACAATCATTATAGTTAATAATAAATCCAATAGGGTGATTATATGACAGTAAAGCTCAAACTTCTTGCGATTATCCTCGCACTTCTACAATCCTGGGGCATTGCAGCACAGGAACCGGCAGCGGAGCAACAAATCCAGGAAGCTTCTAAGGTTTATGAACAGGCGCTCACCCAAAAAAACGAGCCTTTGTTGAAATCCATCCTTGCGGATAATTTCGTCCTGACCACTGCTTCAGGGAAGGTTCTTACCAAAAAAGACATGATGTTAAATCTAACCAAGGAGGGAACGAAGTACGATAAATTTGAATCTTCCGATGTGCGAATCAACGTTTTGAACGAAGTTGCAATAGAAACAGGCAAAGTTCATACCGTGGGAATTAGAGGCGGAAAGAAAATTGCAGAGACAACACGCTACACGGATTTCTGGGTCAAGGTTCAAGGTAAATGGCTCTTACTCGCAGAACATTCCAGCTTTATTTCCAA
Source organism: uncultured Planctomycetaceae bacterium (assembly GCA_903960945.1). GTDB lineage: Bacteria > Planctomycetota > Planctomycetia > Gemmatales > Gemmataceae > UBA969. The sequence goes on along the minus strand of CAJCCR010000038.1, from coordinate 3,630 downwards.
TCCTTAGCCTTACTTCTTCTTCATACTTTTATTGGTGTTTGCAGAGCCACTCGTCCGCCCAAGGCCATCTTGAAATTTTACCGACCCGCCTGAGGTTAATGCACTTCCTGTTTTCCTTCCCAATTCATCATGAAATGAAATAGCATTTCCCGAACGCTTGGCTTCGCCCTGCCTACGGCCTGTATGATCGTAGAACGTTGCCTTATCCTTGCTCATGTTTGCATGCCCATCGCTACGGCCCATTGCATCACTGAAACGAATGCTATCGCCTGAGATAGTCCCTTTGCCAATCGTTCTGCCACGCTCATCGTGAAAAGTGACCGAATTGCCAGACCATTGTGCACGCATGGAAGTACGGCCCAGAGCGTCTTTTAAAGTGTCGGGCTTATCGCCTGAAAGTAGGCCTACAGCAGCAGCTTGCTTCACCTGTTCATCAAGGCCCTCCGCAGCAATGGGCATTAACAAACTCAAAATCATAGTTGAAATAAACATTTCTAAAAGCTCCATCAAAGTACCTGATTTGGATCGATGTAGATTATTCGTTGGGAGGCAAAGATTATTTCAAAGAATCCATTTTTAATCGATAAGTTATCTCGGTATATTATGGCGTAAGTGTTATCGAATTCTTGATTTAAGGAGAATAGCAATGAAATTTCGGATTCTATGTGCCTTGGTCTTTTTTGGCTTGGCGATTGGTATGAACAGGGTTGGTTTGACCGGGAAAAGCGATGCAGCACAAGATAAACCTTTAATGGTTTCGCACGATGTTTTCTTCTCCTTGAAGGATGCAACTGCTGAAAATAAAAAGACTTTAGTAGAAGCCTGCCATAAGTATTTGAAAGGCCATCCTGGCGAAGTGTTTTATAGTGCAGGGGTGTTGGCTGAAGATTTGAAACGCTCGGTAAATGATTTAAACTTTGATGTTGCTTTACATATTGTTTTTAATGATAAAGCAAGTCAGGATAAGTATCAGGATGCACCACGACATCTTGAATTCATCGATAAGAATAAATCCTTGTGGAAAAGTGTTCGTGTTTTTGATTCCTATGTTTCCAAGTAACTAAGAAAGAGTTTGAACTATCATGAAAATTAAATCGATTGTGTTTGTGTTGGCATTGGGTACCACTCTTGGTGCCGTATCGGTAGGTCAGACGATTGAGCGCGAAAACGGTTTGCTTAAAAAAATCTTCAATCGTCGCACCTCTACCAATGTAAAAACAACTTCGCCAACTCAGGAACCACCAATGGCTACACCTGCGGGAACTGATCCTGCGAATAAGGGTGCTAAAAAATTGCCTGTTGGGCAGGTTCCTTCCATTAAGGAAGATGCTGTAATCAATACCCTTAGCAGCGAAGAAAAGTCGCTTGGCTTTGAGTTGATTTTTAATGGCAAAGATTACAAAGGTTGGGAAAACAAGGGCAACTGGATTGTTGAAGAAGGCGCAATCGCCCGCAAAGACAAAGGTGGTGGTATCACCTACAACGCCAAGAAAGTTCCTGACAATTTCGAATTGCGTTTCGAATGGAAGGTAGGCAAGGGTAGTAACAGTGGTATCTATTATCGCCCTGGCCAGTATGAATATCAGATCCTTGACAACAAGGTTCATAACGATGGGAAGAACCCCCGTACCAGTGCTGCATCGCTTTATTACTGCATGCCACCCTCCAAGGATGCCACCAAACCTGTGGGCGAGTGGAACACAGGTCGTATTGTTTGCAAAGGCTCTGTAATTCAGCACTGGCTAAACGGGGTTAAGGTGATTGATTTTGATTACAAAGACGCTAAGTATGCTTGGGAAGTGGAATTGCTTAAAGTTCGTGGTGCAAACCTCGATGCTCGTGGCGCAAACTTCCAAATTCAAGATCATGGCGATCCAGTTTGGTTCCGCAGTTTAAAGCTTCGTGAATTGAAAGATTCCGATCAGCTTGACAAGACTCCTGTAACTCCCGTCAAGATTGCAGAAGATATTGTTAAACGCGAACAGGCTTACATTGATAATTCCAAGAAGAAGAAGTAAGCCTTTAAGGCTATAGATAACGAGAAAGCCCGGGGAGAATAGATTCTTCCCGGGCTTTTTTATTGGTTTTGTATCAGTGTCTAGGGCTTGGGCTTCTCTTCTTTTGATTCAGGTTCAGGCTGGGGTATTTCCACATACCTCATAGCTTCATCGGGCAATTCGTAAGAGCTATGCATCATTTCAAGCTCATCATTTACGAGGTCTGGGCTGATGATGCCTTGAAGAATCTGCACCGCAAAGATTTCCTGCAGCGCATCTTCAAATTTCACAAATGCAACAACTTGCCCTGTTTGGATATTGATAACCCAAACTCCGCTGTTGCGTTCGATGTTTTGCTCGGTAATGGGTATGCCACTGAATACTGCGGTTTCCCTTACCTGAGATAGCCCGATGAAAGCAAGAGGGCCAAAGAAATCTAGGCCCCGGGTGAAACCAGGAACTGTTGCGATAGCCTCATGTTTGCCAGTTTTAGGATCTACAATAGAGAGAGTACCTTTTCCAGATTCGAGCACCCAGAGTTGCCCGTTGTGCCAGCGGGGTGAGTGGGGCATGGAAAGATTGCGCGCGATGATCTCGCCACTGGGCACATCCATCAAAATGCCACCATCTTTTTTGTTGGCTCGCCATCCGGTGGGGGTGTTTGTTTCGCCAAGGGCGGTTACATATTTCGGCTTACCATCAACCATTCCCATGCCATTAAGGTGGCAACGATCATTGGGGGAATACCCTGTAATGAAGCGTGGTTTCCAGCGGGGTACAAAGCTGTTAACATTATCTAGGGTACACAAGCATGAAAAACGGGTGTTCACAACCCAAAGTTCATTGTTATTTCCATAAGCCATTTCATGCACAAGGATATCGCCTGTGGTGTGCGAATCGCGGGGCATATAGCATGCATCGACTTGGCCGATGGGTTCTCGTTTTTGCGCAACTGCAGGCATGTTGCGGTAGTGAGAAATATGCCCCGGTGTGCCAATAGAGAGAACCTGATGATTGGCAGCTAGGCCCATAGGGGAATCAAATGCCCGGAAGTGGGTGTTAAGTTTGCCATCTTGGGGCCTGAGAAAAACTAGCTTCCCGGCTTGATAGGTAGTTACCGCAAGGGAGGAGCGCATCTCGGCTAATATAAGAGGGAAGCTTTCGGTATGTACGCTTCGCAGTGGTGGCAGTGCATTAGCATCGTTTTCTGGCGTAGATTTGGGTTTATTTTCCTCTTGTTGATCGGTGGTCAAGCGAGCCCCCAGTAAAAAAAGTCAAAGAGAATTAATTAATATTACTTTATCGAATAAGGCCTTAGATGAAAAGGCGGGATTAAATAAGGGTATTACTTGGAGTCTTTCTTATTCGCAGCTTTGCCCGCTTTACCTGCTTTGGTTTCATTTCCATCGGTGAAGGGGGGATGTTCAAAAGGCACTGGATTTGAAGTAACCCGAGGGTCTTTTGCATCGGTGAGAGATTTCATCAACTGCGTTGAAAGATTAGCTTTGGTTTCAGAATACTTGGGATTGAGTGCGACATTATTGATTTGATCAGGGTCGTTTGCAATATCATAAAGCTCTTCTGCGGGGCGCTTGCCAAAAGTGAAGTCATAGAGCCATTTCCATTTTGGATC
>CAJCCR010000037.1 GCA_903960945.1 uncultured Planctomycetaceae bacterium | reverse complement strand
TGGAATACATCTTAAACTCCGGAATGATCAACTAAAACCTATGGGTATGCGAACCAAGTTTCGCACCTGCAATGCTTCATGTCAACCAAGTAGAAATCTAAATCACTTGATCAGTGGCGCAATGATTTTTGATTGGAACCCGATCTCATGATGAATGGAGTTATTAGCGATCTTAGCGTTTGCGGGAAAATCAACGCCCAAAGGTTCGCCGGTGTTGGGGTTGGGTTCATAAAAAGGGGCACCAGTACTTGCTATAGTCACCCTTATTTTATGCCCTTTATTAAACTTCATGCTTAAAGATCCAACATCAAAGGCAACTTTTACAACCTTCCCTTTTTCTAAAAACACCTCTTTATCATAACCTTCGCGGTAACGCACTCTACGAATATAATCGATAATCAGCATCGATCTGCCATCGGGGTAAACATCACTCACCCTAACAATAAGGTCGGTATCCAAGGCATCAGAAGAGAGAAACATTTCGGCTTGAACTTTACCTGTCCACTCAACAGGCGCATCAAGTATTTCCGTGGTAAAAGTTTTAACCTGGTCTTGCGATTCAAAAGCCCTGGCATCAATCCCTCCGGGAAAACCTTTTGCAGGAATAGTTGCGGGCTTGGTGGGGTCTGCAATAAAATCAGTTTTACTGGATTTAATCGTAGTGGGATTTAAGCCAAGCTTCCCAGCAGCGCTGAGATAATAGGAGGTGGGTATAGACTTTAAAGGCCAGTCTGCAGATTCTTTCCAAACATTACCTGGTGCATCTTTTTCGCCCACCGCACCCATCACATAATATTTGACCACAGCATCTTTTTCAACGCCGTTAGCCACACCCTTCAAGTAATGATCAAACCAACGAATCATATGATCATCCATAAAAAACTTAGCGTTGTCAGGATAGACCATCTCGTTTGCTTTGTTGGTTTCCTTGAATCTGCCATGTAACCAAGGGCCGATCAAAAGTTTCTGCGCACCTTTAGAATTAGGTCCCCCCTGATGCTGGCGACCAACATAACTATCGATGGAACCAACAGACATAAAATCATACCAACTCCCAACCGTGAAGCAGGGCACATTCATTTTCGGAAAATGTTTGGAGCAATCTTCATCAGCCCAATAGGCATCATATGTAGGATGTTTGAACCATTCTTTAAGTAACTGCATATTATCTTCGGGGTTTCCGGGAACCGTGTTCATGGTTTTGAATCGGGTAGGCCGGGTAGTGCCGCCAATTCTGTAACCTTCATGAAAAAGGCTAAGGCCAGTATCGATCATATACTGGCAAACAAGATGAGGAGGTTGTGTAACAGCTAGAAAATTCTGTGCAAAACCTGCCTGCGAACTACCAAGCGTTCCGATTTTACCAGTACTAAAAGGTTGCTTTGCTAACCATTCCACCGTGTCATAACCATCCTTTAGTTCGCCCCAACCCAACGCTCTATAACCAACCCAAGTTCCTTCGGAAAGATGGCTGCCACGAAAATTTTGCACCACGACCACATACCCTGCATTGATCAGTTTTTCGTAACTTTTTCGAACCGCAGGAGATTTGATATCGGCATACCTTTGCTCATAAAGTACAGGCCAAGGGCCCTTGCCTTCTGGAGCAAAAAGATACGCCGAAAGTTTTTTCCCATCCCGCATAGGGATCATCAAATGCTCATCGCCTGCCCACGCAATAGCTTGGCTCATGAGCAGCGAAAAAAGCCCCAAAGCAATTCCAAAAGCATTTATTCTAAACATCACAAATCTCCTCAATATTACTTAGCTACGGGATTAAGCATTGCGCCAGCGGGATCAATAAGCTTCAATTTTCCACCCAGTTGCGCATAGCATTCAGGTAGATCAAAAGAGTCTAAAACATTGGGTAGCATGGATGACAAAGGCCAATCATAGCATTCAGAGGATGCAAGCTCTTTATAGGAACCCAATGCGTTCTTAAGGGTGACCTGTTTGATTTTAGGAGTAAGCATTGCTGCAAAAAGGGCGGGCAGGGTTCCCCATCCCTTTGCAGTAAGATGTACTTCCGTAAAGCCATTGCCTTTAAGCCAATCCAAAACACTCATCACATCTAAAACCTTCTGCCCAAGTAAGGGTGAATCAAGCATCAGGGAATGAACCGCATTAAAATAATCATTGCCATAGGGCACAAGAAATTGGTTGGCGCCACAAGTATCGGGTCTGGATTCGCCTATGCCACGAACATCACAAGTAAAGAATTCAGACTCAGGTTCAACTTTCAAAAGATCGCGAATGAAAGGTTCCTTGCGCAATTCATCAGCAGAGGAATGATGCGCAATATAAAGAACCGCACGCTTGGTAATTTTAGGCGGCCTAGAATCGTGGGGCTTGTCTGAAAGTCTGTATACCAAAGCGAAAACTTCAGGCTCGGTTTCAATTGCATAAACATTGGCAATCGGTTTAGGGAAGTCTTTATCCCGAATACTGCGCAAAATCCGGTAATCAGGGTTAAGGTATCCCTTGGGCATTTTCAAAACAGATTTGATGCGGGTGGTCAACTCAGCAACGCCCTTTTTACTCGCCCCCACCAAGGCCTTCGCCTTCTGTTCCGTAAACGAAAACAACGAGCGTGAACCAAACTTGGCTACCTGCCCTTCAGGAGTACACCAAAGTGTTTCATCCTTCTCGACAACCACCTTGGGTTCTTTTTGCAGATCAGATATCTTCGTTACGCCATTAAACCACTGATACATCGCTTCACGGTTTTCAACAGAATACCCATGTTCGGTAGGTCCGGTATGAAGCTTGATGTTCTCGGGCGCGCCCAAAAGAGTGTATAGTTTCTTAAGTTTTTCGTAGGCTTCTTCAGATCCCCTTACATCAAAGAAATCTTTTTCCTTGGCAAGAATAACAATGGGTTTGGGTGCAAGCGCAGCAAGAAAATCAGCATGATCTAGGTTTAGTGCCAGTACTTTAGGCGGGCACTGTTCAGAATCTGCTGGGAGTTCGTTTTCAAAATTACGCCGGAAGGTGGTAACAAAACACGCAGGCGCAGCCATGCTCCAGCGTTGTTCCACGCCACAAAGCCAAGTAGTCATAGTGCCGCCGCCTGAATTTCCGGTTACGCCAACCTTGGTTGGATCAACTTCAGGCCGGGTAAGCAAATAATCAAGTGCGCGAATACCATCCCAAGCACGCCAACTCCCAAAAAATTCGCCCACCAAAAGTTGTTGATTCCCGCCATGCATATGTTCTCCCACACCAATGCTTGGCCGTTTACTTTTTTCAACATGGCCATACTGAACTCGTTCTCCCTGCCCGATCGGATCAAAAATTAGAACCACATACCCCATCATTGCTAGCCCTTGGCAAAAAGCCTGATAGGCATCTGCAGCTTTTCCATTGCTGGAATGCCCACAAGAAGCAACCACGCCAGGCAACGGATGTTTTTTACCCTTGGGAATATAAAGGTTGGCACTAACAAGGAAATTAGGACGGCTTTCAAAAAGAACTTTCTCGATGGTATAACCATCCCTCTCCACTTTGCCAGTAACTCTTGCATTCAAAGGAGTTTTCGCAGGAAACAGACCAAAGCATGATTGGATTTTCTTACGCACAGAAAGCACGTACTGTTGCGCGTCTTCTTTGGATTGAAGCTTGCTGATACCTTCAAGATTAGCGCGATCACTTTCTCGCACACGCCTGCCCAGATAATCATGAACCATCCTCGGAAAATGATTGTTTTGCGGTGGATTATTCTGCGCAGATACCAAAGGAGTTGTTCCAGTTGCTAGCAATCCAGATTGCAATGCAACCAGTTCCATCAGGTTACGCCTGCTTAACAAAGAAAGATCATTTAATGGCATAATCCTCATCCTATTATTTATTTGCGAGGTGAAAAAGTACAGCGGCACCCATGGTTCGTACACCTGTTTTTATTACAGTTGCGTAATCTGGAAAGTAAGAATCTGAATGGGTAACAGCTAAGGGCTTGCCCCCTTGCTTGGCAATAGCTACTGCATTAGGATCAGCAGACCCAAGGAAATAATAAAAGCCCGGTACACCTGCCCGAACAAACTGGCTGAAATCTTCACCGCCTAGGCTCATCGGGCGCTCGTGAACTTTATCTTTACCCAAAAGCGATTCAAAAACCTTCACGGTTTTCGTGGTTAATTCAACATCGTTGATCAACTCTGGAATGAATTCAGATGCGTTTAATCTAACAACCGGCTCTGGTGCACCCGCGCCAAGCGATGCAGCCTTAGCCACTCGCTCGATGGCACTCAAAATATTAATTCGCGAAGCAGTACGCACGGTCCTTACCGTCAGTTCTAATTTAACTTCAGCAGGAATAATATTATGTTTTGTTCCACCATAAATGGAACCAACCGTAATTACAGCAGGATCTAATGGGTCGCGCTCTCGACTGATAATCAATTGCAAATCTCGAATAACCCGAGCAGCGATCACAATGGGATCGATTGCCTTATCGGGGGATGCACCATGGCCACCTTTGCCTTTAATTATAATTTCAACGGAATCTACATTAGCCTGCATGGGCCCTGCCCTGTAATTAACATGGCCAGAAGGAAACCTACCATCGCAATGAAGTGCAAGCGCAAGGTCAGGCTTGGGAAACTTGGTGAACAGCCCATCAAGAAGCATGGCCCTGGCGCCCTTGCCTGTTTCCTCCGCAGGTTGACCCACCAAAAGAATCGTTCCCTGCCATTGATCTTTCATCTTTCCAAGAACCGAAGCCACCCCCACAAGACAGGTGATATTGATATCATGGCCACAAGCATGCATAACCCCGACCAAATTTCCGTTATCATCTCGCACTTGAACTTTGCTGGCATAAGGGAGACCGGTTTTTTCGATAAGAGGAAGGGCATCCATATCCGCCCTGATCATAAGCACACGGCCTTTGCCATTCTTTAAAACCCCGACCACACCATGGCCGCCAATCCCTTCATGAACTTCGCAGCCCGCATTTTTCAAAGCGTTTGCAAGCCTTTTAGAAGTAAGAATCTCCTTACCGGAAAGCTCGGGTTGTGAATGAAACTGCTGATAAAGCTCTGCAAGATTTTGAGCATTTACTTCATAGTGCTTTAAAATTAAAGCATCAGAGGCAATTGCAGCATGGGCTAAGTTCCAAAGAAATAAAGTAAAGGCAAACATGCGTGGCATCATAAGATTCCGGAATGAATTTGATTCCTGAAATAATCATAACCGGGAAGGCAGAACTTATGATCTGCTAAAAAAGAGCTAAGGTCAAGGATTAGCAGCCTGCTTGGACAGGGCAGATCAAGAAAACTGCAGAACTTAATAGGTGCACCAAGAAAATTTTTTGAATACGAGCTATCTTGAAGGTATGCCTGCGAAAGGAAGTTACGTATCCTGAATAAATACGGTTATTAATAATTTGATTACTATTCCTAAACGAGAAACGACCAACAAGCTAATATGAATTACGATCAACGCAATCAACGAGACACCTTATTTGAGCGTTTGAGTGGGTGTTTTCTGGATAGCCCAAAACCTCATAATTTGCCAGGCGGTCGAACCGAGGCTCTCCGCAGGCTTCACGCTTACGATCCAGCATCCTACGGTCGTACGCGTAATCATATCGAAGGCACTGTCTCCCAACTTTCGCCATACCTACGGCATGGTATGCTTTCTTTAATAGAGGTGCGGGATCATCTGCGTTCAAAACTCCCGAACGATCCATCCCGCCTTGAAGAATTCTTTCGTCAATTGGCTTGGCGTGATTTCTTCGAAAAAGTACTAACTTGGTACGGCCACGGAATTAACGAGGACTTGGAAGAACCCAAGCATGGCGTTGCCCGATCATCCCGAATCCCCCTTGATGTGTTGAGCGGTGATACCGGCCTGCCGTGTATCGATGGAATGCTTAGCGATCTTTTCGATCAAGGTTACCTGCACAATCATGCCCGCCTTTGGTTTGCAGCATACCTATGCCACTTCCGTGGGGTGCGTTGGCAAGAGGGTGCGAAGTTGTTTCGCCAACACCTTTACGATGGCGACATCGCCAGCAACTCATCAAGCTGGCAATGGGTGGAAGGCACATTTGCCAGCAAGCCGTACTTCATGAACAAAGATAACATTGCCAACTTCAGTAGCGGGAAATGGTGTAACTCATGCAAGGTTAAATGTCCTTTCGATGCAGATTACCCCACACTACAGCATCGTTTATTCGCGGGTTCGACTGCGCCATTCGTTTCAAAAGTTGCAGACAAGGCTGCAGTTACAAATAACACACAACCAGCAAGTCATGATATCCCAGAGGATATAGCTACACTACCCCCCGCTAATGATCTGGTCTGGGTGCATGATGCTGCGATGTCGTGGACTGATGAGTGCGTGGCACAGAATCCCAACGCAGCGGTAGCATTCGTATTCAACAAACCCGCGTTGCAAGCTGAACCGTGGGCTTTCCACCGACTAAGTTTTGTTGCTGATGGTATCGACGACTTGTTTAAAAACTTACCAAACTCTACCAAAGTTACTCTTGTTGGAGATCCAGTGGAAAGGCTTACAACCCTTGCCCACAAATTGGGTGCCACAACAATCCATATTTCCGAGCATCCCAACCCATGGGTGATAGAAACCGCCGATCAATTGCGCTTAAAGTTTCGGGTATTAGTCCACCCTCGGACCACATTAACAGCGTACCCACCTGAACCTAAACGCTTCTCACGCTATTGGGAGAAAGTTGCCATACAAGTGCTGGGTCACCGGCCAAGTTCGCCAAAGAGGAAGCACCAGTGACAAAAGCTACTGCCGTGATTTGGGTGAAACGGGATGCCAGGCTAAACGACAACGCCTGTCTGGTAGAAGCCGACCGACTCCAGCTCAACGCTCTGCCCTTCTTCTGTTTCGAACCATCGGTGCTAACGGCCAACGACTTCTCCGATATGCATATCCAAGCTCAGTGGCAAGCTATAAACGGGCTTCGTCAAGGCCTAAGAAAAATAGGTTCTGATATTGTAATCGCACATGGCGAAGTCATTGAAAAGTTAACTAAGTTGTATGAACGCATACCTTTCAACTATCTTTTTTCCCACGAAGAGATAGGCAACAGCATAACCTTCCAGCGCGACCGAGCAGTCGCTAAGTGGTGTCTTGATAGAGGAATAACATATCGTGAGTTTCCGCAATCGAGCGTGAAAAGAGGTGGAGTGAACCGGGATAAACTACAACAATTGTGGAGATCGCGAATTGCCGACATTCAACCGCTGCAGATTCCTCGCATTGATCAACCAGAAGAACTTCGCGCTATAGCTGCAAAAACAGCATTTCCTAAGCTGCCTCAGTTCACCACCAATCGCCTTTGGCAGCCTGTGAGTGAGACTGATGCAAGAACCACATTGACTGATTTTCTCACCGTCCGGAGTCGATGGTATCGTGGAGGCATAAGCTCACCAAACACAGCTTTCACGGCAGGCTCGCGGCTTAGCGTACACCTGGCATGGGGCACGATCACTGCAAGGCAAATATGGCACGCAGTTCGATCCCGCCTAGCCGACCTCGATCCAAATGATCCCCTTTCCTCAAGATGGAAGCAAAGCCTCAACGCATTTTTGAGCCGTTTACACTGGCGAGACCATTTCACCCAGCGGCTCGAGTCAGAACCTGATTTGGAGTTCCGCAGCCTCCACCCATGCTACAGGGATACGCCCTACGAAAACGACGAACGACTTCATAAAGCGTGGCGTGAGGGCTGCACTGGCTACCCTCTGGTGGATGCGGTGATGCGATGCCTTGCCGCTACCGGGTTCGTAAATTTTCGCATGCGGGCGATGGTAGTGAGTTTTGCATGCCATGTCTTGCATCTCGATTGGCGGCTAATCCACCCCCACCTTGCACGGGTCTTCCGAGATTATGACCCTGGTATTCACCTGAACCAATTGCAAATGCAGGCCGGAGTCGTCGGGTGGAACGCCATCCGTGTCTACAACCCCGCCAAGCAACTGGCCGACTGGGACGCCGACTGCAAGTTTGTAAAGCGTTGGCTACCCGAACTAAAAGAACAAACTGCTGAACAAATTCTGAATGACGAATTACTCCCGGGTTACCCCTCCCGGGTTGTTCCATTCGCCGAGCGGGCTAAGAAAATGACCGACCAACTTTATGGCATCCGCAAGACAACCGAAGCAAAAATGGCTACAAAAGCAGTTTATCTGACACATGGTTCGCGGAAGAAGACGACATCGAAACGGCCGAAACGGATCAAACGCCCCGCTCCACCTCCCAGCCCTACGCTGTTCGACAATTTGGATGATAACCCCGATTTAAGCTGATCTCTTCTCTGACAATGTTTAATGAAGAAACCCTCGGAGTACTGTTTTTTCTTTAGCTCATAGAGATGGGCCATCAAGGATTATTAAGCTATACCCAATTGGTTGTTGTGTCACTAATCAGAAAGACTGCCTGCCTGAATCTGAGTTTTAATTTGGTTGATTCTTACGAGAAGAATTTCAGGCCAGATCAGAAAAATCGCTGAAGCTAGCAAGATCAAAACAGCAACTGCAGTCACCATGCCATATAACAACCAAGCATTTTGCATGGATTGAAAATCAACATTAAAGCCCTGCAAACCAGATAGGGAAAGAAACCCAAAAAGCGCAGGCAATGCGGTTGCAAGATGTGCAATGATAGCAACCCAAATAGAATTAAATCGCAACATAAGAAGTGCGAAAAAGAATCCCGAAACAAGATCGGGAAGAAATCGAACAGGCTGGAAGGATTGAGCTGCAAACAGCAAAGCCGTCATTCCACATGCCTCAACCATTCCAGTAGAAGCTTTGATATTCCCAAGTAAAAAACCTCTGAATACAAACTCATTCACAAATAAGGGAAGAACCAAAAACCCCAGTATTGCAATGGGCCCCAAGCTTACAGAACCCTGCGTACCTAGATTCCCTTTCTGCAATTGATCAAACAGATTTTTAAACACCTCTGCTTTTCCATCCAACAAACTTAATTGCGCCATCACAGGGATCAATGCAAAACCAACAACCATAGCTATTAAAATCCCTGTCCAACTAGGGGTTCTCCAAGCAATCAACTTGCCCGGATTCCTCATCCAGAATAACATCAAAAGCCCAATGGGGATAATTCCAGCAACAGAAGGATCAACCCTCAATCTGCCCCAATATTCTTTAGGCAGATGCATAAAAAGAAGTACCAAAAAGTATGCGATTACAGATGTGCCAACACCACTAATGGTTTTTCGTGCTGGCAAAAACGATTTGAAAATCGAGGGCCAATGAAAGGGCTCGGCTTCCCTGAACAAAACTTCTTCTCGATTGAATTGCCTGACTGCCCATTGCAGTGCGAGGTAAGCGTAGTTCGCGGTTGCAGCCAGTACCAAAACAAGATAAACCATATGCTTCAGATCATAATTGGAACTGTCCATCAATTCTTGAAGCAAAATCGAAATCCCAGTGATAGGGATAAAACAAGTGGGAAGATCAAGCTTGGTTCCCGGGGCAAGGGTAATCAAAACCAAAGGCAATGTCATCATCACGAGAGGCATCAAATAATACTGGCCCTCTCTGCTACTTCGGGCGTATGCGCCAATTGCAAGGCTGAGTGCACTAAAAAATGCACCCAAAGGCAGCAGTAAAAGAACCGCCCAAAACAATAGCAACGGATTAAACACCCCGATGTTCATGTACGTCATTGCTAAATGAGTAGCAGTCAGGCCCATCGTAATAATGTTGAGCAATGCGGTAGCGGTACTAAAAGTCCAAATTGCCAGAAATTTCCCATAAACAATTTCCTGCCTTGAAGCCGCACTAATAAGAAGCGTTTCCATAGTTCCGCGCTCTTTTTCACCGGCACAAAGATCAATCGCAGGATAAAGTGCGCCTACAAGAGCCCACATAACCAACATCAATGGGAGAATTCTTTTGATTGCCCCTGTGATTTCTTTTTGAATGGAATTGCGAGGAAGCCCTGCGCCTGTTTTACTCGAATCAGGCTCGACCACTTCAATCACTTGATGAAAATTAGGAGTCAAACCATGAGCAAGAAAACGGGCAGAGCGCAATTTGGCCCCCCATCTGGAAATCAAACCACGCAACTGGCCTTCCATCAATTTAATCGAGTCATCCTTTTCGTTTAAGAAAAGAACAATCGGCACAGTCTCCCCCTGCTCAACTCTTTGCGCAAACTTTTCAGGGAATACCAATACCGCATCCGCGCCATCACTAATTAACTTTTGCGCAGTTTGCTCCAACATTTGAGGATCTAGCAAAACAGAAGCATCAAGGCTTTTCTGATCCCAGTTTGCTAAAAGTGCTAGAGCATCATCTTTGAGATACTCCGGGCCTATTCTTAATTTTTCATTTTCAATCACAAACAAGGGAGGAGCTTGATCTTGCCCGCTTAGGATAAACGCCATTACCCCTGCAGTAACTAGAGGCGAAGAATTAAAAGCAGGAAGTGCAGCAAGCTGAGAGGCAAAAGTAATGAGAAGCTTGGAATTAAATTGCGAAGCGGTGTTACTCAAAACAGAGGGGGCATTAATGACCGTAATATTTTTAGGGCGCAACTGCTGACCAACTGCAAGGTTAACAATCAATTCGCCCGCAAGTGGATAAAGCACAAGGGGCAAAATGATGATCATGAATAAAGTTCTGCGGTCGCGGACCTGATCCAGCAGGTCGTGACAGCAAATAGTCATGATATTTTTAAAATTAGCCATTGATCAACAATCAATTAAACAGGCAAAAAGAATCAGGCTAAATCAGATGGAGAAAGAAACTCGCGCGCAATAACTGTCTGATCGGGCCAGGATAATTCAAGTTGCCTTTTGTAATGATAATCCCCTCCAATATTGTAGGCATGCATCCCCTCCCAGTCTTCTTTTCTTTCTCGATGCGTGTGCCCACTGAATAAATAAGCGATAGAACTCTTATATTTCATCAATTCTTCTTCCAAAAGCTGATTGCCTCCCAATGCTTCCCAAAGCAGAGAATCAACTGTAGGAACAGAATCAGGCATAGGGAAACTTATCGCCCTGCATGCGGGATGATGGGTGACGACAATAATCTGATGCCCAAGATTGGAAGCTTGTTGCAAATGTTCTGCTAACTCTGCCACGATTTTTTTCGTAAACGATTTGTCATCATGTTGCCAGCGAATGAAATTGAAATCGTTATGCTGCCCACGCAAAAATCGCTTGCTATTTAACCTGTGAACTTCATCTGGAAATAAAGCGGTCATTGCAGCCTCGCTCCAGGAATAATCATACCAATTAATATTACCTACTAGTGAAAGCTTCCATTCTGAAAAATGCAAAGGGGCTTGGTCAAGATAATGAAATCCATATTTCTGCGCCAACATTGGAAGGTGCTGCGTGTATACCTCCCAGGAATTCCCACGCTCATCATCATTTGAAACCCAAATATCATGATTGCCTGGCACTAAAACCTTGATGCAATTTAAAGAAGCGAATTTGTCGAGACAAACCTCAAAGTTTTCTGCATGACCTATATCCCCCGCAAGAACAAGAACATCGGGAGTGTTTTCTTTTATGGCTTCATACAACGCATTGTTTGCAGCCATCCCCTTGGCAATTCCCCAATGAAGGTCTGCGGTAAATAGCAGTTTAAGTTTTCTGGGTGAAGACATAAATGGTGTGCAACCTCTAGAACTTACGCTGGTTATGAAACATCTGCAAATGCACCTTCCAAATGGAATTTTAAATCATCAACCGGCTTGACGGGAGTGCCTTTCCATCCAGCGTAGGCATTTTCCCCAAGAAGCATTCGACCCGGGATAAAAGGAAGCCAACGGTCGAGTCATGCTGCGTGAGTTTCCAGCAAGTGGATTAACCCCATCCAAGGCGTAAGTTGCAACCAAGGCCCTAGAAAAAGAATCCCAAGAGGGCGCAGGGATACCGCTTGAATCTGCAATCTCTAGCTTTTTATCCGCTAGAGCTAACCCCAAAAGATGACGCAAAAAACCATTTCTTGCATGTGAACCAGTTATGATATATCTACCACCCTTATACTCTGCAGGAACTTTTCCCATCTGATTTTTTATTAACTCAATCACGAAGTGATGTGCCGAGCAAAGCAAATCCTCTGCATCATGATCTTTATGCCCACCCTGTATTTCTTCAAGAAATAAAGCGGAATCAGCCCGACTCTTCGATTTACCAAAAGGCATGCAACGCAAGGCTAAGCCAGACCATTTATCCAAAAGAGGTTGCTGCATTTTTCCTTGCACTGCTCTCTTAGAAAGAAAATCAACGCCCAAGGAAGCTGTACTTTCCGTATTAAAAATCAATTCAAAAAGCGAAGCGCATGGCCCGCCCTGAAAAGTGAGCGGGGGTAAACTAGGCGCAAAGGCTGAAATTTTTATCACACCACCAAGATGAATCATTAACACGGGTTCGTTACCCTGCGCAAACATCGAAGCCCCAGGATACGAAAATATTGGATCAAAACTTGAAGACCTGCCCGCGTCACCATCAGAATTAATACAAACCACACTCAACCCAGTGGTCTGAGAAATATCCTGCCCCGGTCCCCATCCCCGAAATGCCAAAAACCTTCGTGAACCCTCCATCGCACCCAATGAAGAATCACAACCTACTGCAAATATTGACTCTTCTTTTAAATTCGCTTCTTTAATTGTCGACAAAGCAAGCGTGGAAAACTGATCCGCAATAATCTTGCAGGCGTTATCAAAATATCTCGACTCCCGTGAAGGCTTATCCCCAGCCTTGGCAAGCCAACGACAAACCTCAAGCGGAAAAGCTTGATACATACCCATGCGAAAAACAGGGCGAATCAAACCCATTTGATCTGGGATATCAATTAAAACGGAATGCACGCCGTGCTCTCCAGCCCCAGCGTGCAATCCAAGTATAGTTCGAATCATGCATCACCTTTAAGAATAAATCAGGCTGCGAGTTCTACTTCTCGCTCGACATACCCGCCTGCACAAGCCTGCACGAAACATTCAAAAAGCTGTGTATCAAGCGCAGTCGCATTATCTGATTGAGGATGCCATTGAACCCCAATGCAGAACCACGATGGATCCATGTATTCAATCGCTTCGATAACTCCATCCGGAGCAAGCGCACAAACACGCAACCCGTCCCCAAGCTTCTTTACCGCCTGATGGTGATTGCTATTTACTCGCATTTCTTCACCACCATAAATTTCCATCAAATAGGTGTCAGCCTTGATCAAAGCAAGATGACGATGAAAATCATCCGAAGTATCAAAATGAGGCAATGCTTTAGGTAACTCTTCAGGAAGGTGCAAAAACAAATTGCCACCGAGTGCCACATTGATTTGCTGCATGCCCAAACCAATACCTAAAAGGGGCTTCTTCATTTCAATTAATTTGCGAACCAAAAGCCTATCTGAATCTTCTCGCCTTTCAGGAATCATCCGAATAGATGGATGCATCGACTGATTGTTCCTGCGGGGATCCATATCCGCTCCGCCAGTCATCACCATGCCGTCAACCATGGAAAGGAATGCATCCAAATCGGCATCTTTAGTGAATGCAGGCATTACGACAGGAAGCGCACCAGCTTCAAGAATTCGGTCGCAATAACCACTGGCTAAACGAAGCTGCCCCTGCCTATTTTTTTGTGGGTAATGAAGATCCATATTAATACCAACGATAGGCCGATTAGATTGAGACATTAAAATTTCCTTCCTTGGAATAAACCAAAACTGTCCTTAAAAGTTCCCTACATGAAACTTGGTTCTTGACTGCTCTAGAGGGGGGTATATAGCGAGATGAAGAATTAAAGCTCAAGGCCGATTTGTCTAAAATTAGCCGTAATAACCCCTAAGTTAACAGAAATATTATTCCTGTATCTCAGCGGCCTTGCCTTAACTGCCTCATTTAAGGTTATTTTTATTTTTCAAGGAAATGAACCAACTTAGCCAACTATCGACCTTCCCCGTCTTTGATCAATTGTCTGAAACGAGGATCATGGCGGATGGATTCGAGATCGGTATCTTCTTTCATGTAGCGGAAATCCGAATAACCAAGCTGCACAGCAAGTCGCAGGGTTTTAAGAGACATTTCAATTCTTTTCAAAAGCGAGTAACTACAGGCAAGATTATAATGCGCCAAGGCATCTGCAGGGCGAAGCCTAACCAATCTTTTATCAATCGCCAAGCCTTCTGCATATTTACCTTTTAAGGTAAGCAGGTTGCCCAATACCCTAAGCACATCCACATAATCGGGGTTTACTTTTAAAATTGATTGATAAAATTCAAGTTCGAAGTCTGCCTGATTTTGTACAAGCAAGGCAGCTTTCTGCGATTTTCCTGAATCAGGAAGATTCGATTCCTCGCTGGGATTATTTTCAGATTGATCCATTTTGGGCTCCCATCAAGCAATAAACTAAATTCATCAAGGACTCACAGTTTCTTAATCAATTTGATTATAACGCATAGATCCCATTCTGCAAAGCCTTACACAATTAAAAAAGCAGGGGAACATTATTATGCTCACCCTGCTTAAATTGATTTAACAACACAACATTAATTATTAATCATCATCGTCGTCGTCATCATCGTCGTCGTCATCATCATCGTCGTCGTCGTCATCGTCATCGTCGTCATCGCCGTTGTCGTCGTCGTCATCGTCATCATCATCGTCATCGTCGTTGTCGTCGTCGTCATCATCATCGTCATCGACGTCTTCGTCGTCATCGTCGTCGTCGTCATCATCGTCGTTGTCGTCTTTGTCGTCATCATCTTCGTCGTAGTCATCATCATCGTCATCATCATTGTCATCTTAGTTGTCGT
>CAJCCR010000036.1 GCA_903960945.1 uncultured Planctomycetaceae bacterium | reverse complement strand
CTCATTTAAAGGAGGGACTGGAAGCCAAGGAAAAGGCGGAATCGTTAAATAGGTCATAGCAAGGAAGCCAATTCCACCCAAGCATGCAATTCGGGTGAATAAGCCAAGGAACAACCCTGCCCCGATTGCTGTAATACCAAAAATTGTCATTAAATTTATCCAATGAATAAAACCCATCTTCTTTTGTGAAGCTGGCAAAACAGTTGATTTTTGTTCAACCGTTAGCAGCTTTTGCAAATCGGAAGTTAGGGCATTTTTTTGTGATTCATATTCATCAGTAAGCTCTTTCCGACCTTTAGATATTTCTGCCCTAGTAGATGCAATACGAGCTTTATCAAGTTCTTTGCCTAAATACCAACTTCTGTCGTCTGATCGAATTTTGTCTAATTCATCAAGCTTGGATTTGTAATAACTCAACCACTGGGGAATTGTGTAGTTGATTTTTAATGTGCCGGTTGGTTTGCCATCAGGAGATGGTATTTCAATTTCTTTTTTTCCTTCTTTAAACCAGTCTAATGTTTTTTTAAGGTCCTTTTCAAGCGTCTCTTCAGCGGATTTTTGTTGATCCGGTGACAACTGGTAGGAAGAAGAAAAATCTTTGACGGTTGTATTCCACTCATTTGTAATTGATTTTTCATCCAGCTTTTCAAGAAGTTCTGAATCTGGATCAGGAAGGAATCCTTTCATTAACTTGCCTAAAGGCCCAGATGATTCACGAAAATAAATTTCGCTGCTAAAAGGCTTGGGTGAATAAAGCGAATGAATCTTGTGAAGGCCTTCAAATAGAAAATGCCAACCAATGATAAGCCTGAGAAGAATCAAAGAAATACCTGTGTAACGATTCATTAATATCTCGCAATGAATTTAATTTGGGAACCAATTCAAATAGGTTAAAACTCTACGGCCAAATTGCCAACAACTAAAACCTGTTCTTTTTCATTTTCTGGAAGAATCAGTATGCCAACTTCTTTATGGTTTTCACAATATTGAATTGCAGCATTTGTTCCGAGAACAAAAAAAGCTGTCGACAAAGCATCTGCTGAGGTCGCATCTGCTGCTGCTACAACACATGTTGCAACTCCATTGGCAGGGTATCCGGTTTTAGGGTTTAAAATGTGTCCATATTTAATACCATTCGACTCAAAATTATTATAGGTTGCAGCAGAGATGCCTAAAGCCCGGTTTTCCAAAAATACTGTAGCAATGCGTTTGTTTGGCTGCCAAGGGTGGTTGATTGCAATAGGCCAGCCTTTTGATTGATTTTGTGGAGAAGAGCCACAAACTATACTGCTTTTCCCACCATGGATCATGAATGTGGAAACCCCAAATTTATTGAGGAGAAGACTTTTTACCCTGTCTAAGGCGTAGCCTTTTCCAATTGCGCCAAGATTTATTTCCATTTCTGGTTTACAAAAAAACACTGATTTTTTTGAAGGATCAAGAATTAATGAGTCCGATCCAAATCCCGAAAGAATATTAATAATTTCGATTTCACTTGGAACTCTTTTAGGCCCTTTAAAAAACCCCCATAACTTTACAAGTTTGCCTGCTGTAATGTCGAAACCCTGGTTGGTTTCATGGCTTAGGCTCTTTGCTTTCTGGAGCAAGTGAAAAAGATTTGGTTCAATAACTAGAGGGGTTTTTCCTGCATTTTGATTTATGTTTACCACTTCACTTTTTTGAATGTAGACAGATAATTGATTCTCTAAAACTGAAATAAAATCAAGGCAATCCTCAGCTATTAAAACAGCATCTTTCGTCCCAAGGGGGAAAGATATCTCAAAATCTGTTGCCATTGCCCGGCGTTTGATATGAACTAGGCTTAGTTCTGATGCGTTCGGACTGAAAATGGTTTCTAATGCAGATGAAATAAGCCCGGCATTATGGGTTATATTTGCCGGGCTTATTAGACTTCTTCTATCCATGATTTATTGCCTAGAAATGCTCCTTTTAACCATGGATAAAAATAAAATAATTGATCAAAAACTAACTTTCAAAGCCATTAATCATCTTCATCTCGAACCAGAGGCTCGAGCTGTTTGGTATTTCGTTCCACAGCTAAAATAATGGTTCGTTCTTCAACGCCATCAGGTGAAACAGCAACAGCTGGAATAATTTGACGGCTGTCTGGAAGACTGAAACGCATTGTAAAAGTGCCATCGGGCCTAAGTTTTACAGGTTCACCTTGAAGAGTAACTCGAGCGTTAGGATCAGTTGAGCCGTAAACAATCAGTTCTGCATCAACTTGGAATTTAAAATCGCGGCTTTTTCCGAGAATAAACCCAGCGGAACCAAAACTAGTTATTGCAGAAGAACCAAGAGGTCTGCGCAATCTTTCTTCAAAAAGTTGTTTGAGTTCCATACTGCTAGAACTTGGGTCAAATCCGCCAGACATTGCATAAATTTTGTCTGCTTTTTCGTTATCTAAATCCGCCCAGTTTTCATCAATCGTGTCGCTAATACCAGCCCTAGGGGTAGTAACTACATTGGAACGGGAAAGAACATAAAATTTACCTGTTTTTGCAAGGTAGCCAATATCAATGCGATAGGAACGCGGAGGGGTTTTAACATTTAGGTACCAGCTGTTGCATCCACCATGGATTTCAATGTCCTGAACAATGGTTTCGCTCGAGCAAGTGGTATCATTAGAAGTAACATCAATAAGGCGTAAAATCGGCTTGCAACTATGCCAATCTTGGGAAAGAGCTGCCTCTGCTCTTTGAATCGCTTGCCTAGTTATTTCCCAATAGGCATGCAACCAAAAAGGATCGCGGACCATAACTACAATTCGGTCTTTATTGTAACCCTTTGGCAGATCTTTGGGGGCTTTAGCGGCAAGATCTTTAGTTGGTACGCCCATGGAAATTCTAGATTTTTCCTGTGCTTCCAAAGCAGAATCACGAGCTAACGAAATTTGGGTACGCTTTTTTAAAAGATTGTTCTTTTTAATTGCCATTTGCTTCGATGAAGACTTTACCTTGGTGGTTGATTTAGCTTTAGCAACTGGTTCTTTAGTTATTTTATTTACAGAACGAACTGCAGGTGGGGGAGAAATTTTTGATTTGTTTACAGACTTTTTGGCTGCCATATGCGATGCTCCATTTGGCAATTTTTGCCATTTGCTTCTTTAGACCTCCTTGTCAAAAGAAATGGTTAGTATGATTAAAACTTCTGATACATGCGACATTCATATTCTTGGTGCAAACACCATCATTATTTAAACTTAAAACTGAACATTTGAATGTCGTAAGGCAGTAGGATTAGATTAAATTAGATTGAAAAAAATGTCAAACAAAAACTTTGGAAATCGTTATATTATCAAGACTTATAACCATATTAGAATGCCGTTATAGTTTCCCCAAGTGTAACATTTAACCTAAAGTGAAGTGTTTGATGGTTCCGAATCATAAAAACG
>CAJCCR010000035.1 GCA_903960945.1 uncultured Planctomycetaceae bacterium | reverse complement strand
TGAGCTTGTAGTAAACACGAATGCTGAAGGCGCTTGTAGTTGTTTGATCAAACCAGATTTTATCAATAAGAATGATGCAAACCTCTTGGTGATTCGAATCGAAGATCCAACAGCGCAAAAGAACCAGTTTCATCTTGCGAATTTAGTAGGTAAGAATAGTTTATCTTTGGAAGGGCGGTGGGAAGCCAGGGTGGGGGATGATTCTTCCTGGTCGAACATTCCGTTGCCTGCGAAGTTTGGCACCAGCCCGAATGTGTTTTTTGAACCGAGCAAATAATGGCGGGATGAATGAATATAAAACCTACGGTTAAACAGGAAGTCAAAGATTTAAACATCCGGATTCGAGGATTGCTGCCTCTTGCATATCATTCTTGTCTGGAAACAATTTCTCCTATTTCCATGGGTTCAGCGGGGCTGAAATACGATAAAGAGGGTAGGGTTGCTTGGGACGAAATCTGGACTACTTTTTGCGACCTTGCGATGGCAGGCGGCCCTCCTCACCGAGGCAAATTTCTTGGCCCACCCAATCCACCTGATGTTTCTAAAGACCTTGAAAAGTCCAAAGATGTAGCCTTTGAAATCCAACGCGGTATTCAGTTGACCACGGGCATGAAAGCTTCGATTGATGATCAATTCAACTGGGTATTGCTTGAGTGTGAATCTGAAACAATGGCTGCGTGGATGCATCGCGCGATCGTTTCAGAAAACGTTTTCGCTGATCATTTGGGAAATGTGGTGTACCTTCCTTCGGGGCCAGATTTTCGCATCGAAAAAGAAATCAAGAATGTAATTGTCTGCGTTGCAAAGACTTGGCATTACTGGGATGGGCACATGTCGGAAAATGAAAAAGCTAAAGCGGGAAAGGTCATGAATGATGCGCCACTTATAATTCCTCCGCAGGCTTCCAATAACGAAATAACTGCTGCAGTTTATGCCAAAGCTTTAATAGAAACACTTGAAACCGTTGGTGCTGCATTAAAGTTCAAAGGAAAATCTTCTGCAGAATATGGCTGGGTTGGGTTTGAATGCCCGGATGAAAAATCCGCAGCATGGATGGTAAGAGCAGTTATTGCTTGCAATATTCTTGCCCGTAGGGAAATTGCAACTTTAATGCTGCCTGTATTTATTGCGCATCCAAGCGATTATCCTTTGACGAGAATGTTTGATTTTCTGACTGCAATTCGCAATGTTTATGAACACCAACTCGAGATGGGCGAGGTGTGAATTCTCATTACATTAAGGACCATTCATGCGATCAAGAAATCTAGTCTTCCGGTTGTTCTTTCTTTTTTCATGGGTGTTAATTGGGCCTTTATCTGTGTGGGCGGTGGAACAACCTAAGAAAGTAAACCCACCCAATATTGTGATCTTTTTAGCTGATGATCAGGGTTGGGGCGATCTATCCTACAATGGGAATACGATGTTGAAAACTCCCAACATTGATTCGCTTGCGAAAAACGGTGTAAGGCTCGATCGCTTTTATGTCTGTCCAGTTTGTTCCCCAACCAGAGCGGAATTCCTTACAGGTAGGTATCATCCCCGCACTGGGGTTCGTGGTGTTTCCACCGGGTTGGAACGACTTAACCTCAATGAAAAGACTATCGCTGATTCATTTAAAAATGCTGGTTACGCCACCGCTGCATTTGGTAAATGGCATAACGGTAGCCAATGGCCTTATCACCCCAACGCTCGGGGGTTTGATGAGTACTATGGTTTTACTTCAGGCCATTGGGGCGAATACATTGATCCGCCTTTGGAACATAATGGTATACCGGTAAGGGGCAAGGGGTTCACCGTGGATGATTTCACTAACCATGCCCTCGACTTCATTGAAAAGAATTCTGCAAAGCCTTTTCTTGTTTATTTGCCTTACAAT
>CAJCCR010000034.1 GCA_903960945.1 uncultured Planctomycetaceae bacterium | reverse complement strand
GTCTGCGATAGTTTTCTTGCCCGCAGCAATCTGCGGTTCAGAATAATCAATACCCACGAACTTTGCGTTGGGCATATTTTCTGCGATGGGAATCAAGTTATTGCCCGAAGCACAACCCAATTCTAGCACTCTTGCATTTTCAACTTTGGGAGGATTCAGGCCCAATAACTTAGCTACGGAAGCAAGCTTGTCAGGATGGGATTGCTGATAAGGAAAACTAACATACTGAATTTCATCGTAAGCCGTTGCCATCATCTTCTCCATAATAAAATAGTTCACAACTGTTAACCAGTTGCGAATCATATCTGATTCAAAAAGATAAAGGAATAGGAATTTTACGAAGTATTTAATTAACTCAGAAGATAATTAAGATAGAATCAATTCGAAGCTAAAAACCCCATGCTTTTAAGCCATTCTGCGCATCTTTGAGGCCAATCATTAATAGGGTGAACATCTTTTCTCATGCCAAAACCATGGCCGCCCTTCGCACAAATATGCAGCTCTGCAGTCAGATTTTGCTTCTTGTATTCCAGATAAAGCATCGCAGCTTCAACGGGGTTTAACTTGTCATCATGGGCGACCAAAAAAAACGCAGGCGGAGCATCGGCGGGTACTTTAAACCCGTCACGGAACTTGCTTTTATCGTCCTTGTGAAGAAACCCACCACCATAAATAAAGATCAGAAAATCCGGGCTGCCCGCATCATCTAATCCCTTCTTTTGCTCATAAGTTCGCTCTCCCCGATCCCACGCAACATGCCCTGCCAAATTCCCACCCGCAGAGAAACCCAAAATCCCAACTCGCTTTGGGTCTAAGTTCCATTCTTTTGCATGATTCCGCACCAAACCAAGCGCCCGCTGTGCATCTTCCACAGGCATCGTGAACACTTCTTTTTCATCCCGGGTTGGCGTTCGATACTTTAACAAAATTCCTGTAACACCAAGAGTATTCAACCATTCGCAAACTTGCGTACCCTCATGCGCCCACGAAAGAAACATATAGCCACCGCCTGGCGCAACAATCACCGAGGCACCATTGGGCTTTGCAGGTTTGTAAATTGTGATGGTTGGTTCAAGCACATCAGAAATGCGATTGGGCCCGGGCTTTCCATAAGAATCAATAAGCTTCTTTGTAGCTTCCGACTTTGGATTCATCTTCGAAGGCGGGCCATCAGGCCATAGTTTCAATGTCAAAGGTTCTTCAGCACATGCTAGGGTAAAACCAAGTGCAAAATAAACCCCAAGGCATAGAAAATTTCTAATCAGAAACATAATTGAACCCTCTTAGTCTAATTCTTTTTTGGGGAACGCAAATCCTTCTTGCAATTGGGATCTGCTGCAACTGCCTCACCCACTTTTTCAACAGGATGTGTAAAGAGATATTTCCAAACTGATTCATGAATAAATTTACCCGAGGCATCCTTAACCGCAGCGCCACCGGGGGTCACCGAACTATGCGCTCTTTTATCATCGTTCTTAACATCTGCATCGGTGATCAGCCTTCTACTGTTACCAAAAGGTGCAGGTATTTTGTCTACATTAACGATCGGGCCAAAGGCATTAAGCCCAAGCAACTCCCAAGATCTGCAATAATGATCGCCTTTCCAACCACCATCCAACACATGGCTAAAACCGAAATATCTATTTTCAGGAGTTGCAGAGGGAAGTGCCTGCCAAGTTTCATATTGATCGCGTGGGCCACAAAACATCACCACCCGATCGACCTTCTGATGTTTTGCAAACCGCGCTGCAGTGGTGGAACCATGCGAGCTACCCGAAATAATAACCTTGTCCCAACGCAATCCCTTACCATCTTCGGAAATAAAATATCCCCAGTTACCCTCGGGGTTTTTCTTTTCAAGATACTTCACAAACTGGTATGCACGCTCCATCATGCCATCGGGCTTAGGGATATTTACCACTGGGCTGAAGTCTTCGCCTGTCGCTGCTTCCAAACGAATCTTACCCAAGAACTTATCATCCGCAGGGGCTGGCTCTTTACCAAACTCACCGAACCAACCATTTGCATAATGAACCTGGATTGCATGAAGGCCATAGCTGGAAACCCGATCAAAAAGCTGGGCATTATGGCCCATCAGCCAGATCACCAACTTGCCTTGCGAAGGCACCCGAGTATCCACACAAGCGTTTTCATAATCTGAAACCTTGCCATCTTTTTCAAACACAAAACCAATCTCAGGATGAGACTTAGCTTTGGGATCAATCTGACTGGCCCGCGCCTTGATTTCATGTTTCTTAGGCGAAGCATCTTTATATTTAAACGGAGCTTTAGGTTCCTGCGCCTGCAACAACATCAAAGGCGCAATTAACATCATCCCAATCATCATCGGAACTATTCTTTGCATGTTCGTTTCCAATTCTATAATTGATTACTTAAGCCAGCATTCGAGCCAAGCCAAGGTTTCAGCCTTGAACTCAGGCGTTACTGTATGAGGCACTCCCGCAGCTTCCACTATCTTTAATTTATCCGCTACATTTGCATTTTTATATGCTTCGGTGGCACTTGCAAAAGCAATACGTGCTCCTTCAATCGGGCAGTTAGGATCTTTCTCGCCATTCAAAATCAACATGGGTCTAGGGGCACATAACTTCAACATATTCGGGCAATCAAACTCTTCCAAAATACCCGGAATGATTTTGTTCCAAAGTTCCTTACAAACCTTGGCGTTGATTTCTTGCTCACCCATATCCGAAGCTGCAGCTTCATGAGCT
The DNA here is from genome assembly GCA_903960945.1 of uncultured Planctomycetaceae bacterium. Classification (GTDB taxonomy): domain Bacteria; phylum Planctomycetota; class Planctomycetia; order Gemmatales; family Gemmataceae; genus UBA969. The sequence goes on along the minus strand of CAJCCR010000034.1, from coordinate 413 downwards.
TTGCGAATGGTGTTAGCCCTTGCCTGCCATTTGCCATTCTCCAAAGTCCATTTGAAACTTTGAACTCCAATGAGAGAAACCATGACGGAAACCCGCTCATCTACCGAAGCAGCAAGCCAAGTTTGAATTCCACCCATGCTAATCCCAACCATCGCTATGCGCGCAGGATCAACATCATCGCGTTGCAAAAGATAATCAACGGTGCACCAAAGATCCCAACAGGTTTCAAAGTAAAAAGGCATGGGCTGCGGTTTATCCTTGGGTGTGCGCCAAGCTTGCGTAATGGCTTCGTTATAAGCCTCTGCACCTTTTTTACCACCCGATCTTGCACCATGATACCTAGCATCGATTGCTACACCAATCCAACCACGCTTTGCGAACTCTTCAAGCCAAGATTTCTGGCTCTCTTTATT
>CAJCCR010000033.1 GCA_903960945.1 uncultured Planctomycetaceae bacterium | reverse complement strand
AGCAAGGTATCGGGCGGGTTTTCTGGCCCTGCTGTTGCTGGCAATAAAGTTTTTGTCCCTGACTTTGTTGTTAAATCTGGCGATAGCACCAACGATTTCAACAAGCGTGATGAACGCTCGGGCAATGAAAGGCTTCTTTGTTTTGATGCCAAATCCGGTGATCTTCTTTGGAAATATGAATACCCTGTTGTTTATAAAATCTCTTATGCATCCGGCCCACGGGTGACCCCTTCGGTTGTTGATGGCAAAGTTTATGGCTTGGGCGCTGAAGGTAATTTTTTCTGCCTCGATGTTAATAATGGTAAGGCTCTTTGGACTAAAGATTTCAAAAAAGATTATAACGCGCCCACCCCTCTTTGGGGCTTTTGTGGCCATCCATTAATTAAAGGTGATTTTGTTTATTGCTTGGTTGGTGGCGAAGGTAGTGTTGCTGTCGCTTTTAATAAAGATACAGGCAAAGAAGTTTGGAAAGCACTTTCCGCATCTGAATCTGGTTACTGCCCACCCACCTTGATCAATGCTGCGGGGGTTGACCAACTTTTAATCTGGGATGCAGACAAACTTAACAGCCTTGATCTTGTTTCCGGTAAGGTTTACTGGTCGCTTCCTTTGAAGCCTAATTATGGCATGTCGGTTTCTGCCCCAGTCAAAGATGGCGACTTACTTTATGCAGGGGGCATTGGCAGTATTGGTGCTGGGTTCAAACTTTCTTCAGATAAACCTGGTGCCTCCATACTTTGGCAGGGTACCCGTGAATCTGCTCTTTACCCATGCAACAGCACGCCTTTTGCAGAAAATGGCGTTGTTTATGGAACTGATTGCCATCAAGGTTGGCTTGGTGCTTTCAAGATGCTATCAGGCGAAAGGCTTTGGACTGATTTCAAGCCTACCACCGGCAAACGAACAACTCACGGCACTGCGTTTTTAGTTAAAAATGAGGATCATTTTTATCTCGCTTCCGAAACAGGGGATTTGATTTGCGCCAAGGTATCTCCCAAAGGTTATGAAGAAATCAGCAGGGCTAATCTTCTAAAACCTACCAACGCAGCTTTCAACCGTGATGTTCTTTGGTCGCATCCTGCATTCGCAAATAAGTGTATTTATTGGCGCAATGATGCAGAGCTTATTTGTGTATCCCTTGCTGAATAAGTTCTGTGCTTATTTGATTGCATCATTTACCAGATGTAATTTCCCTGAGTGATTCTTAGCAGCATTAGAATGGGGCTTAGAAACCCTGTTGTATCGAATGCTTGGTAGTAATTCACGGGGTAGGGTTGAATCATCACAGGTGGATAGGGTTGAATTACCACGGGGTAGGTAAGGCTTTCGTTGGGTACTGTAATGAATGAAAACCGGTTGTTGAATCGATCGTAGCAGGTAATGTAGTTGTAATTTCTATAGTTATATCCGTAAAAATATCGGTTGTTATTTACCCATGAGTAGGTGTTGAAGTTGTTGGTATTGCCCTGGTTCCTAGAAATGGGCTGAGGGTATTTTCTTGTGTGCTCATAAAAATCTCTGACCGTTTGTTGATGATAATAATTCTGATTATTAGGGATGTTTCTTCGGTTATTGCTATCTTTGAAAGTTGTATACCGGGGGGGAGGTTCTTGAATTGGTGCTTTGATCGCCTCTACTGGGGGAAGTGGTTTTTTATCTGAAACTATTGGCCTGCGAAGAGGAACGGGTGTGGGGGTTGGCTTAACGACTTCTGGGATAGAAACCGGTGGATCATTAGGCTTTTTAGGAAGTGGTATTGGTTTAGGCTTAACAACTTCGGGAATAGAGACAGGTGGGTTGGCTGGTTTTGTAGGAAGAGGCATAGGCTTAGGTTTTACAACTTCAGGAATAGAGACAGGTGGGTTGGCTGGTTTTGCAGGAACGGGAGTAGGCTTAGGCTTAACGACTTCGGGAACAGAAACCGGTGGATCATTAGGTTTTTTAGGAAGTGGGATTGGCTTAGGTTTAACGACTTCGGGAACAGAAACCGGTGGATCATTAGGCTTTTTAGGAAGTGGTATTGGCTTAGGCTTAACGACTTCGGGAATAGAGACAGGTGGATCATTAGGCTTTTTAGGAAGTGGTATTGGTTTAGGCTTAACAACCTCGGGAACAGAAACCGGTGGATTATTGGCCTTATCCTTAGGAGGGTTTGGATTGCTAGGTTTAGATCCTTCTGAAATCTGGGGGCGCTGTTTAGTAGGCGCAGGTGCTGAAGTTTTTGGGTTAGTTTGTGTTGGGGCGGGATTTTTTGGTGTGTTTGAATCTGCTGAGATTTCCGTTGTAATTAAGAAAATGATCGCAAGTGATTGAACTAAAACGTTAAAGTCAAGTTTCGCCCTTTTCACTATGTTCATTGCATTTACCCCTTAATTTGTCTTTGCTAATTGCGCTCCTGAATAAGTAATTCACTTTTTAATAGTTCTTGCATTCAGAACCGAAAAAAATTCTGACTTTTTATTTGGAAAGGCGTGACGAAGTGTAGGGCTGTTGATTAGCCTCATTCCGATTGTTGGAAAATATTGTATGTGCTTTCTTTTCCAATTTGCTCAACTCCGAGTGGTAATCGGGGGCACTGGTTTGGTTTACGATTCTGAATATCCAACTTGATTCGTTGATTAAATTGT
>CAJCCR010000032.1 GCA_903960945.1 uncultured Planctomycetaceae bacterium | reverse complement strand
GCCCCAACGTCAACGCCTCTGGTGGGCTCATCAAGAATCAAAACTTTTGGTCCTACAGCCAACCATTTTGCAAGAACAACCTTCTGCTGATTTCCACCACTTAAAAGACCTGCTAGCTTGTTCGCATTGGTAGTTTTAATGCCAAGCCTTTGAATACTATCGGAAGACAGTTTTGCTTCTTTGAATGGATCAACAAGAAAAAATCGGGAGATAGTTTTAAGATTGGGGAGGGAAAGATTGTGCTTGATGCTTTGTAAAAGGATCAAGCCATGATGCCTGCGATCTTCTGGAACCAAAAGCAATCCAGAAGCAATGGCATCGACAGGCGAGCGGGGAAGAAAATTTTCGCCATCGAGAATCGCCCTGCCTCCTTGGGAAGGCCGAATTCCAAACAGAGTTTCTGCTAACTCTGTTCTTCCTGCGCCAACCAAACCCGCCATGCCTAAAATCTCGCCTGCCTTTAATTGAAAAGTAACGCCTGAGGAGGCACCCCCAATAAATTTGAATTGTTGCAACTCGAGTCGCACTTTTGCGGATTGGTCTAAAGCCAGAGGCTTGGAAAATTTTTCGAGATCTCTGCCAACCATCATCCGAACCATGGCATCATGAGAAATTTCATGAGTTGCAAGGGTTCCAGCATTTCTACCATCACGCAAACCAACAACACGATGAGCAACTCTTTTAACTTCACCCAAGCGATGAGAAATATAAACGACAGAAACACCTTCGGAAGAAAGTTCCTTAATAACTTCAACCAACTGATCAGATTCTTTCTGCGAAAGGCTGGAAGTTGGTTCGTCCATGATAAGAATGCGGCCATTCAAAGATAAAGATCTGGCAATCTCCACCAGTTGCTTCTGCCCCGGAGGCAATGACCCGACTAAAATGCTAGGATCAACATCTAACCCGACTCGTGCAAGAAATTTAGCCCCAAGCTTCAACATTGCCTTACGATCGAGCAATTTTAAAGGCCCCGCCCAAAGCAATTCCCTACCCAGAAAAAGGTTATCTGCAATCGTGAGGTTATCTGCAAGATTTAACTCCTGATGAATCAAGCTAATACCATGTTTCATCGCGTCAGAAGGGCTATAAAAATTGACCGCTGCACCGTTGATTCGAACTTGTCCAGAATCAGGTTGATGAACCCCAGCAAGGACTTTCATGAGGGTTGATTTACCCGCACCATTCTCACCAATAATGGCAAGAATCTCTCCCTGATAGATTTGCACAGCAACATTACTTAGGGCTTTTATCCCATAGAATTGTTTACTGATGTCCAACGCTTCTAACACAGGAACCAATGGGGTTCCTAGCGCAACGCTAGAGTCTCCTGAACCCGGACTGCTCATTTATTCATCAACTTTTTGAGGTTGGTGTGAAATGCATCGACATTATCTTTTTTAATCACCTTATGCTGCACATCGATAATCCCGTTCACGGGGATTTTTACACTTTCAGGCTTGGTAACAAGTTCAACCATTAACTTGACAGATTGATACCCAAACTCAAAGGGTTGCTGCACAACCGTGCCATGAATCTCCCCAACCTTAATAGCTTCAAGGGTGTTGTCGTCCTCATCAAAACCAACAATTTTAACTTTCCCAGTACGCTTAGAATCTTTTACTGCAGCAAGGATGGCGGGCGGGTTATAAGCCCACAATCCAATCATGCAAAGGTTCTCTTCATTTTGATTCTTAGCAAGAACATCTGCAGCATTATCTTTGGCTTTGTTTTTATCAGTATTATCGGTGTAGGTACCAATCAATTCATAGTTCCCATATTTTTTTCCATTAGGGGAATCTCGCAATGCTTTTGATTCGGCAAGACCTTCAAGAACGTCAAGTACTCCCTGACGCCTTTCTTGAGCATTGATTGGATCCAACTGGCCGACAAAAATTGCGATTTTTCCGCCCTGTGGCATAACTTCTTTCACCAATTCGCCAACAGACCTACCGGCTTGAAGATTAGCGGTTCCCAAGTAGCACTTCCTTTTAGATTTAACTGCATCATTATCCACGCACAAGACAGGGATTCTTGCTGCAATTTCATCTATAAACGAAGTCTGATTTTCCGGACTGATGACACTCACAGAAATAGCGTTTACGCCTTGGGTCATTAAATCTTCAATGATTTGTTTTTGGGTTGAAGCAGAAGCATCTTGAGGTCTTTTAAAAATAACTATCGAGCCTGTTTCTTGCTCAGCTTTTCGGGCACCAGCCTCTGCAATGGTCCAGAACTCTGCAGGGTTATTACTAACAAAAGCCACTTTCACATCTTTCGCGCTCTTTGCTTTACCATCCTGCTTAGCTGCTTCTTTTTTCCCAGTATCGGGTTTGGCGCCCTCTTTATTGGAAGGAGCAGGTGAACCGCCACAACCAGATGCAAGAACTGCAAGCATCATGTAACTTAAAAAAGAGTAGCCAAAAACCAAAGACTTCGAATTGCTCATGTTATTCCCAACAAACAAGATCTATAATACCCTGCGCCTAAACAAATTGGGCAGAACTTAACTAAAGATACTATATTTGATGGGGATGCCAAGAAATAAATGGTGAATTGTATTACTGAGGAACAGGGGGGCTATTTTTACCCTCTGCGGCTTGCGCAGTACCTGTCATTTGCTTTTCTAACTTAAAATTCTCATCTGCCTTTTTAAGCAGACCAGAAATCGAATCCACTGACTTTGAAGGATAACCCGCTTTAGACAAATAACCCCGGGCTAGTATTTTTGGATCTAAAGTTCCAGCTCCAGTCGCTTTGTTTTTCATACGCATCTGATCTAGCCCATATCGTTCCGCAATGCGGGTTCCATCCGCAGGCCCAAATACTAGCGAGCGATCATTCCCTATAGGAAAATCCATCCCGGGCGTTCGATCGATAATTTTGCCTGTTGGGGCACTATTTTCTTGTTCTCCCAACATCTTGACCAGTTCTACTGCCAATATTGCTGCTAACTGCTCATCACTACATTCTTTAACCAAACCATCGGTTATCATAATTTGATCAACACCTTTATGAAACACCTCGGACTGAGAAGTTCCAATAGTGTGAAACGCAGGCTTAATTCCAATAGATGGATTAGCACCGAGAAGTTTTTGACCAATTTTCCCAACTCGAATTGCAGCTTCTTTGGTTGGGCCAGCATCAGGCGCAGCATTGGGCAATCGAACAATTTTTTCTGCATTCATACCAGCATCAGAAATCATTCGGGTCGATTGCTTGGGGGTTTGTGAACAACCCAGCAAAAGAACCATCGGAATAGCCATCAAACTAAATAGATTTTTGAAAACCATTGCAACTTCCCAAGGCAAAAAAGATGCCCAAATCATGGGCTTGTAATCTAAAGTTGCCCATAACCATTGCAATTTAAAAAGTAAATAGCGTCATTCGAAACCAGACAAGCCAGAAACCGTAGGTAACTTAGGAAGGATTGATTTTAAGGTACACTTTCCCCTCTTTGGAATCTAAAGCTGCTGCATTAATAGCTTTTTGATAATCTGCCAAATCAAAAATTGGACCAGCGGGGGTATCTAACACACCATCACGAATAAAACCGCCCAACTTGCCAAATAGTCCCAGCATAGTCAAAACTCCCTGATCTTTGGCCCATTCCGAAAGCCAAAACCCCTGCACAGTTTTCTGCCCTTTCATGATATCGCCTGGCTCAAACTTCAAGGGTTCACCCGACATCCGACCATAAACCAACATCTTTCCATTTCTCGCAAGGCTTAATATCATCTGCGATCCAACCTCACCACCCACCGCATCAACAGCGTAAGAAACACCTTTCCCCTTGGTAATTTTCATAACTGATTCTTGAATGTTTCCCTGATCCAACGAAATAACTTCATCTGCCCCAATCTTTCGAAGCATTTCGGCTTGTTGCTGCTTGCGAACAATATTAATGGTGTGAAACCCTAACTTTTTACCCAATTTTACAATCATTTGCCCCAACGCCCCTGTTGCAGCAGATTGCAATAACCAACCCCCCGCAGGAATTTTCAACACTTTTTGAGTCATCACATATGCAGTGGCAGGGTTAACGAAAAAAGATGCCGCCTGCTGATCGGTAAGATACGAAGGCATGGGAACAGCTTGCCTTGCTGGAATGATGATTTTCTCTTGCCACCTACCATCACCCTGACCGATTACAGACACCCGTTTTCCCATAACCCTCCACGCTAAAAGCCCTTTACCAGCTTCGACAATTCCCACCCCTTCAAAGCCTGGAGTTTGGGGAAGGTTGGGCTGATTGCCGTATTTGCCCTGAATGAACAGCAAATCTGATGGATTCACCGGACTTAGAATCATCCTTACCAAAACCTCCCCGCTACCGGGTTTTGGTTCACTTTTATTCTCAATTCCTAAAACTTGCGAAGGGTTACCGTATGAATTGCATACTAGGGCTTTCATCAATCAATCCTCGAAGGTAATTCGTTTACTATGCAACAAGTATCCTAGGTTTTTAATTCAAAACCACCAAACCTTTAGCCCAAATCCCGCAATCTAAAAGATATACATTCAAGATGTACCATGTTTTACGCCGATATCAATTATGACGTCTGTAAGTATTATTCACGCCGGCAATTGAATTATCCGAAGGCTTATGGCAAACCTCAAGGTTTCATCATTGAGAAAAAACTTTTACACCATGCTTTTAGTATGTGTAAGCATTGCAACTTTAATGCCGGGTTGCAGCAGGCGCTTCTTTCGAAACAGAGCTGATAACGAAGTAAACCAAATCCTTGCAACCAAAGATAAATACCCTAACTGGAAACTTGAACAGTTTCATCTGCTCCCCGATCCAAGGGCCCGTTTCGCCTCCGCAGGCAATCAGGATAGGCCCTCAATGCCACCTGATGATCCTGCCGCCATGGCAATGGCGCCTAACCCACAAAAACCAGGAAAATACGGCATAGGCCACATGGAAGGCTCGGGTTATTTAGATCTTCTTTCCGAGTATGATTCCGATAATCGCTCTGCTATCGCAATTAAAGCACCCAAAGAGAATGACTCACCATTAAAATTGGTTTCGTTCAAACAAGACGGCATAAATTATCTGGACAATCTTGATCCAGACAAAGGGCCATTTGATTCCATGGGCCTAACGTATAGGGGTGATCCCGCTGGCCGTTATGATCACCCGTTTCTTATTAAACTTGAACAATCCTGCGAACTCGGACTGGTAAATAGTAGGGATTTTCAATTCCGAAGAGAAAATGTTTACCTCGCAGCACTCCCCGTTACTTTGCAAAGATTTGCATTTGCTGCACAGTTTTATGCAAACGAAGTCGCAATCAGGGAGCGAGCTAATTCCGAAACCGCAGCAAACAATACCAACCGATGGAATGTTGCATCTGAAGCAGGATTCACAAAAACATTCTCAACAGGCGCATTACTCTTGTTTCGATACGCCAATGCAATCGTTGTCGATATGGCTGGAAATGGTGGAACCCAAATTCGAACTCCATCTGCTTTATCTTTAGACCTGTTTCAGCCGTTGTTCCGTGGGGGTGGCAGAGCTGTTACCCTCGAACCTCTGACCTTAGCAGAACGCAATCTGCTTTATGAAATGCGCTCTTATGCGCGCTTCCGCAAAGAATTTTATGCTGATATCGTTGTAGGTGGCATACCCATAGTTTACAGCACCCCTGCCACGGTAGCATCAGCCACTAGATTTAACAGCGTATTTGGCTCGGGTATTGCAGGGGCAGGAAATGTTCAAGTTACACCGGGCGAAGGCAACGGTTATAGCTCAACATCACAAGTTTTTCCTGCACGAAGAGATGGCTATCTGCCCGCGGTGCTGAAAGCCGGTTTGCTGCAAAACGAACGTGAAAATGTCAAAGACTTATCCACCACGCTTGACCAATACAAGGAAATGCAAGCCATTGGAGATCAATCCGAACTACAAGTATCAAGAATTCTCCAACAATTATTGACCTTTAAAACTGCAGTAATCACCAGAGAACTAACATTACGGGATGCGCTCGACCGCTTTAAATATCAACTTGGCCTGCCAATTGACCTGCCCTTAGAACTCGACCGTGCACCACTGGAGCCCCAACTGGCTCAATTAGCCCGTTATTCGAACCTCGTGGACGAGTTTAAAAAAACACGCCAAGAATCTAGAAAACTCAATGACCCGAAAAAAGTAGATCAATTGCGTAAAGGCCTACAAGCCATTCTCAGGGAATCCGATTTCGTAAAAGGAACGCAATTTAAGGAAAAGCTTCCAAAAAGATGGGCAGAATGGGAAGCGATGACCAAAGAAGAACTAGCTGCAAAACTTAAAGCAATCAATATCCGCAGATTGGAACTTCAAGAATCAAAGGCTGATTTTGAGAGAAAAGGTAAGCAACAACCCTACAGCGAAAAATTAGAACTCGGTGAAAAAGACTTCGAATTCTTCTTAGGGAGATTCGAAAGAAACCTTAGACTTTATGAACAAAAAGTAAACTGGCTGCGAAACGGTGTCGATGATCAACTCAACCAGTTTGAAAACCTGATTGAAGACTTTCTCTTGGTTTTGGTAGAGCCAAGAAACGAAAAACTGGACAAAACCAGAAAATCTTGGCCCACTGTGCCCAGAGTATGCGTTGATGGTGTAGACTTATTAAAGACTGAAATCGACGAGGCTTTGTTTGCGGGTTGTAAGCACGCTTTAACGAATAGACTGGATTTAATGAATGGGCGGGCACAGCTCATGGACTCCTGGAGACAAATTGCTGTTTCCGCTAATGCCTTGCAAGGGGTCATGAATGTAGAGTATAGTTTATTAGGTACTTCGCCTGCAAATGTTGCCCAACCTGTGAATTTTAATTCGGGCTCCCTAAGACACCGACTTATTCTCACGGGCGATTTACCTTTAGTCAGAATTCAAGAAAGAAACGCCTACCGGGCAACCTTGATCAACTGGCAAAGACAAAGGCGCAACTTGATGGCCTTTGAAGATACTATAATTGAAGATGTTCGCAATGAAATCCGCCAATTGCGAGCTTTGTCTCAAACTTACGATATTCAAAAGTTGGCAGTTGAATTAGCTTACTTGATTTTGGACAATGCGCTTGAAACAACCTATGCCCCATCCAAACCAGGCGGTGCGGGTGGAACCCAAGGAAACAACGATAGTGCGCAAGCTGCTTTTACCGAGCAGTTGCTTGCAGCCCAAAGATCCAAACTGACAGCACAAAATACGCTGTTTCAAATTTGGATCGATTACCTGAGTGCACGAACTTTCCTTTACAGGGATCTTGAGCTTTTACCTCTTGACCCACGCGGAGTATGGATCGATGAAATCGAAACCTGCCATTGCGACCTCCCAGCAAACGGACCTGCCGACACAGTTACCAATCTCCGGAGCCTCCCCAACGGTTCAGAGGGAACTCGGGGAAGTCCTGCAAGCTTCCTTCTCCCGCCCAGAAAAATCAGCATCAAATAAAGATGCATCAAATAAAGATGCATCAGCATCAAACTTCCCAATCAAAAAAATTGCGTTGGCGTTTGCTATCCCCATCATCATCGTTATCGCAGCTACAAGCCTTTATTTTTGGCCTCGTTCTAAACCCGTCCGTATCGACCTAATCACCCATGTTGTCAAACCTGAAAGACTTCAAGTAACTATCCTTGAACGAGGTACTCTCGAAGCTTTAGACAACAAAGATATTGTTTGCCAAGTCCGTTCAGGCAGTAAAGGTTCTTCATTTTCAACCACCATCAAATGGGTTATCGATGATGGCTCACATGTTAAACACAACGACCTTATCGTGGAACTCGACGACTCTGGGCTACAGGAACAACTTAAAAGCCAGCAGATTACACGCGATCGGGCTCGGAACGATTTCATCCAAGCCGAGGCAAACTACGACATCGTAAAAAGCCAGAACGAAAGCGACATCGCAACTGCCGAAATCGCCATCGAACTTTCCGCCCTCGATCTGGAAAAATTCCAAGAAGGCGATTACAAACAACAACTTGCTGAAGTTGAAGGAAGATTTTTCATGGCAGAATCCGACCTCTCCATGTGGAACGATCGTGATGTTTGGCTCGACCGCATGGTAAGCAAAGGGTATCTCACCCCCAAACAGGCACTAGCAGACAGATTCAAATTAAAAAGCGCAGAATTCTCAGTAGAAAAAGTAAAAGAAGAATTAAGAGTCCTCAAGGACTACACCAAGAAACGCACCCTGACCGAACTCAAAAGCAAAAGAGATGAATCTAAAAGAGCCAAAGACCGATTAATAACCCAATCAAAGTCTAAAGAAATTCAAGGCATCAACGACACACTTACAAAAAAATCCATCTTCTCTAAAGAAGAACTTCGTTTCAAAGAAATCGAAGACGAAATCAAAAAATGCTACCTGCACGCCCCTCAGGATGGCCTAGTTGTTTATTATGTATCTGAACAGGCCAGATTTGGCAGCGGCTCTCAACAAGCAACCATTGCCCAAGGCGAACCCGTGCGTGAAGGCCAAAAACTGATGCGTATCCCCAACCTTACTCACATGATGGTCAACACCAAAGTTCATGAAGCAATGCGCAACCGCATCCGAGGTGACCAATGGAAAAAAACAGGCTATGGCGAAATCCGACTTGCGGGGTTATCCCTGATGAGCCAACCCCTAGGCGTGCTTTCCGCTCAGGCTGCGTACTATGAAATTCACAACGAGTTTATGGATAAAGAGCAAGAATTAGTAGACAACGGTCTGCCTGCGACAATCCGTATCGATTCCTTCCCAGATAAAGTTATGCAGGGCCATGTCAAGCATGTCGATGAAGTCGCATCTCAATCTGATTGGCTTACCTCCGATGTACGCGTTTATCGCACCTTGATTTCCATAGATGAAAGCCTGCCAGACCTAAAACCAGGCATGAGTGCCTCTGTTACCATTTACACCGATACAAAAGCTGAGGATGTACTTGCTATCCCTGTTCAAGCCGTGCTTGGTAACACCCAAAATGGATTTTTCTGCTTTACCCTTACCCCCGAAGGCCCCATCGAAAAACCCATCAAACTTGGGGTAAGCAATGAAAAAATGATTGAAATTAAAGATGGACTCAACGAGGGTGATGTTGTGGTCCTTAATCCCAAAAGCCTTTCTAGAGATTCAAAGAAAGACTCTTCTAAGGCAGAAAAAAACGATGCCCCAACTTCACCTAGTTCCAAGAAAAAAGATAAAAAGTCAAAGACATAATCTGGGGAACAGTAATACCCTTTTAACTACTTTCAAAGGCTTTACACCTTGGCCAGCGTTCTTAAAATCATTGATCTAGCAAAAGTGTATTCCCTCGAATCAGTTTTGGTCTATGCGGTAAAAGGTGTAACACTAGAAGTCGAAGAAGGCGATTTTGTCGCACTTATGGGACCCTCAGGTTCTGGCAAATCCACCCTCCTTAATCTTTTAGGCTGCCTCGATCGCCCAACCAACGGCCAATACTTTCTTGCTGGCCAAGATGTCGCCAGAATGGAAGATGATCAACTTAGCAACATTCGAAGTCGCTACCTCGGATTCATCTTCCAACAATACAACCTTCTACCCCAGTACACCGTGGTCGAAAACATCGAGATCCCCCTGCTCTACCAAGGCGCTAAACTTTCTAACTCCACCACCAAGAGATGCATAGGCTTAGCCCAACTCGTAGGATTGGGCAACAGGCTTGATCATAGGCCCATGCAACTTTCCGGTGGCCAACAACAGCGCGTTGCCATTGCCAGAAGCCTCGTTAACGACCCTGCTGTTATTCTTGCTGATGAACCGACCGGAAACCTTGACTCCCGAACCAGCGATGAAATCATGCACCTTCTTTCAAAGCTTAATGAAGCGGGAAAAACTATCATCATGGTGACTCATGAAAACGATATTGCCTCTTGGGCCAAACGGGTTGTTAGAATGCGTGATGGCGTAATAGAATCCGATGTCAGGAACGAAAAACCCACCGTTTCCATCGAAGGCGCAACCTCAACCATTCAGACGGAACTACTAGAAAGCCTGGTGCTCCATCAATCCAAGTGAGAATCGGAAATGCTGATATTTTCCATCACTGCAATCCTCATGCTTTTCAGCCTCTTTGCATCCATTCTACTTTGGGACAAAGGCCGCAGAAGCTTTATCCTTGCTGTACGAAGCCTTTGGCTTCACAGGCTTCGCGCTTTTCTTTCCGTCCTAGGTATCATCATTGGTACCGGTGCGGTGATTTCCCTCATGGCTTTTGGCGAGGGCAGCATGCAAGACGCCTTGGATGATATCCGAAGGCAGGGCGCCAACAATATTATGATCCGTAGTGTCAAACCAACTGATGATGCAGGTTCTTCCAAGCGTAGCTACATCGCAATTTATGGACTCACTTATTTAGACTTTGATAAAATTGCGACCATCCCGACCGTGACAAGAATGGTCCCCATGCGCATCTTCCCTCAAGAGGCTAGACGAGGTTATAAAAGCGTCAACAGCAGGATTGTCTCTACCATCCCCGACTATCTAGACATCCATAATGTCGAAATGAAAAGTGGCAGGTTTCTTGTCGCCGACGACGAAGTGCTTTTAAGAAATGTTGCAGTACTAGGTTCCGAACTCGCCAATAGACTATTCCCATTCGAAGACCCTTTAGACAAAGAAGTCCAACTTGGAACTTTTTTCTACAAGGTCATAGGTGTCATGAATGAAAGATCCCAGGGTGGAGTTTCTACCGAAGATGTCAACTTAGATGTAGTCATCCCCATTGCAACCGCAAGAGTGAGGTTTGGCGAAAGAATATTCATGCGCTCTGCTGGATCCAGATCTGCTGAAAAAGTAGAAATAAGCCAGATCACAATTACTGTCAGCGATATCGAAAAAGTACGCCCAACAGGCGAAATCGTTCGATCAATACTCGAAAACCACAGTAAAGCCGACTGGACCGTCAATGTTCCACTTGACCGACTCGAAGAAGCTGAAAGAGCCAAAGAAAGATACAAAATGCTACTCGTTCTTATAGCATCCATCTCCCTTCTAGTTGGTGGCATCGGTATCATGAATATCATGCTTGCCACCGTCACCGAAAGAACCCGTGAAATCGGTATCAGACGAGCCCTTGGCGCAAAACGCCGCGATATCACCCTACAATTCCTTATCGAAGCCGTTGTGCAAACCAGCGTTGGCGGAATCCTGGGCATCGGCCTCGGACTCGCCATGGTCTACGCACTACCTTTCATTGCAGAAACTTTCTGGGACGCAAGAATTCCTGCAAAGGTTCATTTCGAATCCATCACTTGGTCACTCACTACCGCTGTTGCCGTTGGACTTATTTTTGGCATCTATCCCTCCAGAAGAGCCGCGCTTATGGATCCGATAGAGGCTTTAAGACATGTCTAATACCGATTCGAGTCTACCTCAAGATTTGTTGCGCCTTTGCGAACAACAACAGCCACAAATCTTTCTTGTTTTAGGTTCAGGGTATGGGTCAATGGCAGAAAAATTCCAAGACCGACACTCTTGGCCTTTCAGCCAACTCCCAGAAATCTCTGCTGCAACTGTACCAGGGCACAAAGGGTGCCTAACCCACGCACGATTCCACAATAAAACTTTACTCATTTCTGAAGGCAGAATTCACTCTTACGAGGGTTACTCCAAACAAGTTGTCACCGCAACCACCAGAATCGCGCACTCTCTCGGTTGCCATACTGGAATTTTCACCAATGCCGCTGGGGGCATTTCCCCAAACCTTAATCCGGGCTCGATCATGCTCATTAAAAACCATATCGACACCATCAGCAAACCATGGAATAAGGACAAAAATACCCCCGGCTTTTTACCCCCAATTGACTCCCCTTACGACCCAACCCTCCTTGATAAATTAAAAAATATCTCGAAATCTCAAAATTTATCCACAACCACCGGAACCTACCTGATGGTTTCAGGACCATGCTACGAATCAACCTCTGAGATTCGAACATTTTCTTCTTGGAACGCAGATGCTGTTGGCATGTCAACCGTCTGGGAAGTTGAGGCAGGATTTCATTTAGGGATGAAATGTGCTGGAATTTCAGGCATTACCAATAAAGCGGCTGGTCTTTCACCCCAACCTCCTTCGCATCAAGAAGTACTCGAAAACGCACATATACTTACCTCCTCTTTTGAAAAGCTCCTTTTTAACTATTTGGAGAATTTGTAGCACCTAGACCACCAACTTTGCTGTAAAATGTATAAAACTCAAAAAGAATGGCATTTATTTCTTTACAACCTTGCCTTTTCCGTATATAAAACTATTTGTGACCTTGGGTCGGTCGTGGCCGACCGCTGGTAGATCAGGAGATGGATGGTTGGAATCCCCGGATTAATTTCTTTTTTGGTTTTTTTGGTTGGCGATCCCCTCGAATGAGCATCACTTTTCCAAATCTTTCAAATAAGCAAATTTCTCTGGTGAATTAGATAATGTGACAGGTTTTCAATGCTTATTTGTTACCTATCAAATTGTTCTATGATCGGTACTGCTCGATTTCCGGAGCTCCAGACTTAGGTTTTTTTGGTATACGGTGCCATATTTGCTTCTTGGGTTTCAGCTTTCACAACCTCGGTGGTTTTTTAGGTCCTGAACAGTTTTTAAGAAGTTTTGGCACGGAAAGGACGAGCGATGGCGAAGAATATTTATGTAGGGAATCTGACTTGGACGACCTCCACAGATGATCTCAATGCACTTTTCGGTCAACATGGACAAGTTGCCCGTTCACAAGTTATTATGGATCGTGAAACCGGTCGCTCACGCGGCTTCGGTTTCGTCGAAATGGTTAGCGATCAGGATGCTACCAAAGCTATCGAAGCTTTGAATGGCTTCCAGTTCCAAAACCGAGCTCTTACTGTTAACGAAGCTCGTCCTCGCGAAGAACGCGGCCCAGGTGGCAGCGGCGGCGGCGAACGTGGTGGTGATCGTGGCGGTAGCCGTGGTGGCTTCGGCGGCGGTCGCGGTGGCTTCGGTGGCGGCGGTAGCGGTGGTGGCCGTGGCGGACGCGGCGGCGATCGTGGTGACCGTGGCTCCAGCTACTAACACTATTTTAATTTATTTATCCAAAAAACGTCTTCCTGTACTTGACAGGAAGACGTTTTTTTATGCATGCTATACCCTTGATCTTTTTTCTCTTTGCCATGGAGGGCTTTGTTCTAATGTTTTATCAAACTGAATCTAAGGCGCAGGTTTGGCGCGCTCTTGTTGTTTTCGAAAATCGATCTGAAATGCTTCTCTTCGTCGGCCGTTCTTCTGAACAGGTTCGCGCTAACATCGAACCCGCTTTCAATGATCTCCTTGACGATGAAGAAAAATCGAAAGCTCAGTCAATCTCCCTTCAACGCTGGCACGGCGCACCCGACGCTGGCCGTTGGATGCACCAAACCAATCTCACTATGCCTAGCAAAACCCTTCTTGCTAAAGTTGCTTAATTTTTAATTTCATCCGCAAAGCTCCGGCTTCTCCCCGGAGCTTTTTGCATTTAATTTCACCCTGTCACTCCCACCTCTTTCACTACAATAATCCTGTCTGTTTTTTAAAACTAACAACCTGAGTAATCTGCTTCCCCTATGCCCTTACCCCTAAACCACTAGGCTTTAATAATTCAGTTGTTTTCTAGTATATCTTTCTGCATTTAAGAAAAGGACCTGCTCATGTCTCAACCTACACTAAGCCTTTTTGCTTCAGGACTTACAGGCGAAACCGCATTTGATGTCCTTGCTATCGCCAAAAAGTTAAAAGCCACAGGCAAAGATGTAATAGAACTGCAAATCGGTGACAGCCCCTTCAACAGCACAAAACACGCCCTCGTATCAGGCGTTAACGCAATTAATCAAGGAATGACACACTACTGCCCTTCCCCGGGCCTTCCTTCTTTCCGCGAAACTATCGCCAAGAATTACTTCAAGGAATTTGGTGTCAAAATCGGGCCCGAAAATGTAACCGTTGGACCAGGCGCTAAAGTTTTCGAACAATTCTTTTGTGAAGCCTTCCTCAACCCTGGCGACGCGGTTCTCGTCTTTTCTCCCCAATTCCCCACTTACAAACCAAACCTCGAAAGACGTGGCGCTAAAATCGTTTATAGCTCCCTTAAACAAGAAAACCAATTCCGCCCCAACCTCAAAGATGTCGAAGATTTCATCAACAACGAACCTAAAGCTAAAGCCATCTTCCTTAACTCACCCCACAACCCAACTGGTGGCGTAGCAACCGAAGAAGATATGAAAGGCCTTGCCAAGCTTATTGTTGGCAAAAACATCGCCCTCTTCTCTGATGAACCCTATTGCCATATGGTTTGGAAAGGCAAACACCTCACACCACTCGCCCAACCTGGCATGATTGATCATACCGTTGCGGTTTACACATTCAGCAAATCCTACAGTATGAGCGGGTGGCGCCTTGGATACGCCATTTCTGATCCTAAAGTCGCAGAAATCATCGGCAAAATGATCAATACTTCGCTTTCTTGCGTACCCCCTATCGTCCAACTCGCTGGCCAAGCTGCTATCGAAAATGATGACAACGAACGCGACGAAGTCATGAAGAAATTTCACAAAAAAGTCGAAATTCTAGTCCGCGAACTTGAAAAAGTCCCGGGCGTCAAGGTTCTCATGCCTGTTGGCACCTTTTATGTCTTTCCTGATGTTTCAGCAATTTGCGACAAGCTTGGCATCGTCTCACATGGTTTGGCCATGTATTTGCTTGAGGGTGCAGACGAAAACAAAGGCGTTGCTTGCCTAGGTGGCGAATGCTTTGGTGAGGCTGGTAAAGGTTTCTTACGTTTTAGCTGTGCAGAGCCTGACGAGCGTTTAATCGAGGCTGTCGCCTTCTTTGCGGACGCAATTAAGCGACAGGATCGAGTTAACGCTTATTTGGAGAAAAACCCAAAGTATCGTAAGAATCGTTAATCCAATTCGAACGAAAAAAAATGCTTGCTTTAGTCTTCTTGCGTAACTACATACTTTTTAGTAGATTTAAATATACGGAGAGGTGGCTGAGTGGCCGAAAGCACCGGTTTGCTAAATCGGCGTACGAGTAACATCGTACCGCGGGTTCGAATCCCGCCCTCTCCGCTTTGGGCTTTAGCACCCAATACCTCTGACTCGCAAGAGTCGGCACAAACCCCTACTAGATCAGTACTTAAGCTTGAATTTGCGACCAATCGTGTACGGGTTGCGAACCCTTGCTGCGCCCCTTTTTGCGCCACATCTGCGCCGGATTCTGCGCCACTTTTTCCGCCACCAATCGCCCGGGTAAAATGATCGTCAGTCATTTGTGCGTAATGCTTTACGCAGATCTTCACATCATGCCCCATCCATCGGGCAACAACATGGGTAGGAAACTTTTCAAGTAGTTCGGTTTCACAACTCGACCGCAGATTGTGAAAAAGTCTGGGCCAACACTCCAACCCGGCCTTTTTGATCAACCTTTTAAATCCTGTCCTGAGGTTGCAATTCTTCCATCCATTCCGACCCTGCGCCGATTTCAGGAAGTTTCCATGTACCACATGGATCTGACCCGGGATCGCCAATTCCATCGCCTCTTCCAAAAAAGGCCTCAGGGATTCAAACAAAGGGATGTCCCTACTGCCCTTCCCGTACCTAGAAGTTTTGCAACTGGGGACAGTGATGCGACCCTTATTCCAGTCGATATGCCTCCATTCCAAACTTAGAGTTTCGGATGGTGTTCGCATACCAGCATACCGGGCCAGTCCTAAGATAGTCCGCCACGCAGGATCTGCAACCGCCAACAGTTTCCCCATGATCTCCTCACCTACAAAACTTTGCCTCTTGGAACTATCAGGGGTTGCCATCCGAACTTCCAAGAAAGGATTCTCGGGAATCAATTTATGCTTACGGGCAGTATGGAAGAAAGTCCGGGTAAAACTCAACCGCTTTGCCACAGTCGCAGGGGCAAGAGTTTGGGTAAGCATCCAAGATTTAAAATCGTCTGCATCGCCTTGGGTGATCGACCGTAGGGGTTTATCTGCGCCAAAGAACTTGACTAGGTTTCTACAAGGTTGTTGCCATACCTCCAAGGTTGCAGGTTTAACATCAGGTCGGGAAAGTATGTAAGCTTTCAGGAATTCGCCTAGAAGTGATTTCTTGGAAACTTCTGGCAGCTCGGATTCAATCAACCCGACATTGGCCAGTTTGATTTTTAACTTTGGGTTCAGGTCAGATAACCAAACCGCTGTTTCCCGGGTCATGGGTTGACCGCAGATCTTTTGAGAAAGCAAAGATTCTACATGGCGGGATACTGCTTCCGCACCACGCAGATCCACTTTCCCCAACCTGATAGCTTTCCTGCTGCCATCAGGGGCCACGAATATTATTCGCTTCTGTCCGTTCGGGTCATTAGCTATGCTTGCCATCGTCATTGCCTCCTATTATTGCGCTTGAATTCACCCATGCTTGCAACAGCGCAGGTGAATACATAACTCTTCTACCAACCCGATTGCAAGGCACATCGCCAGCTTTTGTTAAGTTCCAAAGATGCCTTGCGCTTATTCCTAGTCGTTCCGCAGCTTTGGTTGCACTTATCAACATCGGTAAGTTTCCAAGGGTATCATCAACCCTTTTGGTTATTCCATCTGCCATCGCCAACTCCAATCTATGAAAAAAGAAAAGTTAAGAATCCGCATCGATAACAAAAACACACCTCCTAGAATCGCATTAGCCAAGAGATCTTCAGCTAAGGCGGGCCACGGGCTTCCTGCTTTTTGACTAAAAGTTCTACTTTCAACCGCTTCCCGGGTTCGTGGATTCTTTTGATCAGACCCGCACCTTCTAGAAGTTTTAACATCCGCCTTTTGCTAATAAGGGATTGGCCAGCTTCCAACCTGCGAACATTGACGGAAAAAGTTCTACTGCGGGCCATGCCACTTAGCCACCATAACTTTAAACCCAACATCAACCCATTCCCGCCCGCCACTTCATTGGCCTTGATAAACCAACTCATGGGAACTGGGCCACGCAGGAAGGGTTCGGTTTGGAAGGTCTTATTTTTGATCTTCACATTATCCACAGAAGGTAAAAAAAGATCCCCTTGGTTATGGGCTTCTAATGCTTCAATTGAAAACTCATCATCTTCCATCTCTTACTCCTCTATTAGATCCTCAAAAGAGATTCTTATTATTAGATAGGCGGGGGTATCACCCCTGATACCACCCGGGTATCACCCTTGATACCACCCAGTATCAACCCTGATACCACCCAACCACGCTGCGCAGCTCCTACACCGCCACCGATTTCCTCTTGGAAAGCTTGACCAACAACCCTTGCACCCGATCCCACATTGGCGCACCTGCCCCAAACCTTTCGGGATAGCGAATTACATTGGCATCCGATCTTAAAGGGAATCCGGGTAAGGTAACTTCAGAGGCCTTTCGCATTACCTGCTGCATCCGGGCAACAGCTTCCGAAATATCTTTGGTGTTCGCCTCTATCAAAAACGCATCATGTACCGGGCAGCAGACTGCCAACCCTGCTTCAGTCGCATAAATTGCTGCCAGTCGCATCATCTCCGCACCTGCGGATTGCATTGGCCAGTTCCTTATCGATCTGGGGTTTGGATCTTTATGGAAAGAGCATCGCCAACCAAAGGGAGATTCCAATTCCCCTCGCAGCATCCCCCAAGCTTCCACTCGGTCAGACCATGCCCAAAACTCTTGGAAGGTTCGTTTGTGCATCTTCAGCAGATGATTGGCCCAACACTCTCCCAAACCCAATCGCACTCCCAACCCTGCTGCGCCAATGCCATACTGGACTCCTAAAACGCAGGTCTTGTATTGGTTGCGAATATCACCATGAGTTTCCTTTGTTCCATCTGGCGGAACTGCGCCAGCTTGTTTTGCAAAGGCCAAGTAAGGATCGCCAGAAAGGTAAGCTTCCTGCATTTTGGCATCGCCAGAGAGATAAGCTGCGATTCCAAATTCCTGCTGCGACCAATCCACATAGGCCAAGGCTTTGCCCTTTTTCGGTTGGATCAGACCACGCAACCAAGAAGCTGCGCCAAAAATAAACTTAGCGTTACTTGGTTGATTCCTTCCCGTCTTACTGGCGAAAGGCGAAAGCATACATCGGTTTCTTTCATCTGGCCCAACCTCCAAGGAATTTAATTTCATTTCTGCCAAGCCCCTGCGCAGGTCATGGATCAGTGCAATCTTTCCGCCAAGGCATCTGGCCATGCCTCTAAAAGTATCCTCATCAAGTAACAACTTCCCTGCATCACTTTTGGGCCAAGGGATATTCATGCGCTTCAGCATCAAGGCGAACCGATCCTGCTTAAAAACAAAGTGGTTATCCTTCCACTCGTAAACCTCACCATCAGGATCAACAGCCTGGACTAAATCAGTTTTTAGTTCCTCCCAATGTTTGATCATCTTGGTTAAGTTTTTACTATCGATGGGGATTCCAACTTTTTCCATCCGGGCCACTGCGATCATGTACCGACCACGGATTCCAACAGCTCTGGGCCAGTCCACTTTATGGGCCATCTCCTGCAACAGTAGGGCCAAACCATCAACATCAGATTGACAATAATCCAGTAGATCAATCTTCTCATCTTCAGAGTAAGGGCCACCACGCAGGGCCAGTTCTCGCATCTCCGCCTTGTGTTCTGCGCCAATCGTAGGGAGATTATGAAACAGCATCGCACCTAAAAGGCCTCTTCCGTGAGGTACTGTTTCACCGCAGGTCAACCAACGGAACTCCGCATAAAGATCCAGCACCGCAGGAATCGACCAACCCAGTTCGAGAAAACAACCAATCTCCGCAGAGGCATAATAGGCCACGATTAAATCAGATTTATTAAAAGGGATAGGGCAGGATTGCACACCATCCGCCAACCATACTCGCACTAATTCCTGAGATCGATGTTCACGGGCCACCATGCACAAAGGCAAAGGCAACCCGCCCGGTTGATGCGAAAACTCAAAGTCAATGCACCAAACCCGGGCATAGGTTGCAGGGATCATTTTGCCTTTCCTTTCAAATTCAGAATTGCAGGATGATCCACTGTTGATATCACCGCATCTTTAAAAGCCAGTTTCAAAAGTTCCGAGAAAGGTTTGTCTGGAAACTTTGGAGCATCTAAAAGATCAGAGGTTTCGACCTGATGTTCTCGCCGATCCTGTGACCAATAAAGGCGAGTCCACTTTTTCCGACCCTCTGTCATTGCAGCAAAAGGAATCCGTACATACTTATCCCCAGTACCACCCGCTTCAACATCGGTTTTAACTGGCCAGATGAACGGAACACCTTGTCGAGTTACCACCAAAACACAAAGGCGGAAAGTAAAACAAGGATCATGCGCCACCTGCGATTGCATCTTTTTGGATACCCAGAAAACTTTATTCTCGGAATCAATCTCCAAGATTCCGCCCTGTTGTTGGTAGTCGGGATGCACCCTAAACCACTCATCTTTTTTGGGCTTCCGGGCAGGTAGTTCCACAAGCTCCGCAGTAACTAAATCCCTGAGATCGATCTTGTTTAACAAGCGCAAGTTCTCAGGTGAAAATTCATCATCATCAGCTTCCATCAGTTTCTCCGCAGGTAATGGGGTAGGGGTAACAACAGATTTAGACTTGGCTTTTTTCGGGATCTTCACTTCTGCGCCAGATGCAACCACTGGGCCATCCTCGGGCAGCTCTGGGAAAAGGGAAGGTTGTACAACATCAGGCATAATCTTTGGATCTGTCACAGCAGAATCCTCCAAGAGTGAGGTACCGGAACTAGGATTTAATTTCTTACGCATCAAACAAAACTCCAAAAAGGCAAGGGGGTAGCTATCCCGGTACACCCGGATTATTTCCTACCCGCTTAGTAGTTAATTAATTAAAGATTAAAAAGAATCACTTCAGTAGTTGGGCAACACTCGCAGTCAAGCAGGTTTGGGGTTGCAGGTGATCCCCTAAAAATCCAGCAACACTAACACTTAGTTCCGGAGTAGCTTCCGCCAACCTGAGAACTTCAGTGATTGAATTACAAAGGGTTGCTTTATAGGTTTTATCTTCACCAAAAAGGTAATCTGATTGGAGGTGATAGCCTTTCTTAGACAAGGCTTCTATCGTGCAAAGATGGTAAGCGCCTTGCGCTCGCACCTGTGGAGGAAAAAGTCCTTTTACTTCTGCCACTGATGGCATAGGGTAGAAGCCAGACGGGTTTATCTGCGGGTAGTTGATAGCTGCCCGCTGCTTTTTTTTACGCATTGCACCCTCCCTTTTGCAAAAAGATTTCCAAGTCTGCAATCAACCATCGGGGATTTCGCTTACCCAATCGCACTGGTTCGGGAAACTGCTTTTCCGATAGCAGTTTGAACACCTGCGACTTTCCAATTCCTAGCATCCGGGCAGCTTCCCGGGCAGTTACCGCCAACCGCAGAGGTTGGGAAGGTTTAATGTTATCCGCCATATTATATTGGCCTCCAAGAGAGTAAAAGATTCTGTGGAGAACTATTCACCACTCAGATATCTTAATAATAAAATTAAGAGCTGTGTGTAAGTTCTCAAAAACACATCTGAGTAGTACTTAACTGCTTATTCCGTATAGATTTATCGGATTATATTTGATGTAGATAACTTGTTAACTGGGGCTACTAATTCGAAATGGTGAAAGTTTTTCTGCGTTTCTCTTGGCTTTTTCTCGCACCAATCGGGCTTCTAGTTTCATTTCATCAGGGTTGATGGAATGGGAGCTGCGCCAACAAAACGGGTTATCCAAATTGGTGAAAATCTGTGAACGGATATCACGGGAGGTATGCTGTCAAACCGACAAACAAGAAAGACCCCTACCCCTATCAATCCTGCAAAGCAGGAATGGTAAAAGCTCTCCTGCGTTTCTCTTGGCTTTTTTCTTGTACCAATCGGGCTTCTAGTTTCATTTCATCAATCTCGATTTCATCAGGGTTTATGGGCTTGGGAGCTGCGCCAACCAAATACGGAAGCAGAAACTTAATCGATGCAATATCACCTGCTTTGGCTTGTGTTACCAATGCCATGACAATGGCTCTCATGTCTTCGACTGTCACAGATTCAATCATTGCAGTTCGGAGTTGCGCCACCTTGCGAGCATGGGGATTGCCCCTGCCATATTTATTGCCTTCGCCGAACTGGCCATTCACTTTTCTTAATCCGTTGGTTGACGGTGCAATTATCATGGTTCTAAATCCTTTTCAACCTGGGTTTCTTGTGTGATCCATGATTAAAGCTTACCAAATAAAAATCAGATCCTCCAAAACTTGGAGTTCATTTTGCCTAGAAAAATCATGCAAAAAACTGCGAGTTTGCGAGAAGGTACTCAAAGGGCCAGTCAGGCTTTTTCGATCCGCCCCTACCCCTGATAACTTGAAATGAATTTTGAAATAATTAGTTCGTAATCTTCTGACGAGCCAAGGTGATGCCGATAATCTTCATGGCATTTCAGACCCCTGCCCTCCCTTGGGGCAGGAGGTCAACCAATCCGCCAACCTGCCCGCATCTGTCAAACCATCGACTAAATTCACACCTAAAAGATTATCGCATTTAAAACGATTCTAGAGGCCTTCCCGAACTATGCGAACTATTGCCTCTGCTTGCGATAGTGAGAGGTGGGGCCATACCCTTTGCACCTCCAACAGTGCGCCACTGATTTCTAAATTTGCCATTATCCCGCAGGAATTCAATGGTATTCGAGTCCCGCCCTCTCCGCTTGGTTTTCGCCTGCCTTATCAAAGCCTATAAATAAAGCACTTTCAGCACTTCTAGGCCAATTATCGAAAAAAGTTGTCCCTAATTTGTCCCTAAAATCTGGGACAGGCGCCCCCAAAACAGACCACAATAACATTGCTCTAAACATGATTAATCTCCTGATTTATCGGTAGTGATAAAACCAAATGGTAAACGACTCATGAAATTCTGTGATTCAGCATCCGATAAGCTGTAATAAACAGCCGCCATGGTTTTGCCGCCAGTATGCCCCAACCAAATATCAACCGCCCTCTGCGGAACCCCATGATTCAGAGAATGTGTTTCCATGAAATGGCGTAAACTATGAATGGTCAAGCCGTTTTCCCTTCCCGCAGGTAGCCCAAGACTTTCTACGACCTCCACAAACCGTTCATTGAGTTTCTGAGGATTCATCCACCCATGTTTAATACTTTGCCCAGGAAATAACCATTTCCCACCTGCAGGCTTTTTGATTGCCTCGAGTTCCTTTTTTAGCTCCGGGTGAATCGGTATCTTTCGGCTTGCCCCTGTTTTGGTTGATAATCCAACGCGGCTGCAAATATGAATCCAGTTCCCTTGCAAATCAATGTCTTGTGATTGCAATTTCTGTAACTCACCCGAACGCATCCCTGAGCAAGCAAGAGTCAGGATGTAAATTTTATCACTGCTCTGCATTGCATTAAGAATCTGCTGAACCTGGATTAGCGAAGGAGCATTCTTTTTGTTTGCTTTAGGTTTGTTTAATCGTAGTTCAGCTAAGGGGTTTTCTGATATCAGCTTTCTGCTTTTGCAGAACTTTAAAAACTGCTTAATCACAACGGCCTCAGTGTAAATGGTTTTTGGGCTTTTATTAACCTTCCTGTTAATACGGTAGTCATCAAAATCAGTTGGATTGATTTGATTCAAATATTTAGCTCCCCGCTTTTCAAGCAAGCCCTTAAATTGATTAAGGACTTGCTTGTATTTTGAGTAGGTCTTTTTTGAACGGCCTTCAGACTGAACCATTTTCAAATAGCTTTCTACGCCAAAGGCCAGAACTACTTTCCCATGGTTCGACTTGAAATCACCCTTGGCAATTTCAAGGCTCATTTTTTCAGCCATTTCGATGGCAGTTGTCTGATCAACCGTTTTAAGGCTTACACGCTTATGATTATTGCCAATGTTAAAGTCGGCACACCATAAGCCCTTTTTGCCCCTTCGGATGATTTTTAAATTAGCATTGATAGTTAAATGTTTTTTGTTTTGCATGGGTATGGGTAACTCCAATCTTTGCCATTATAAAATTTATCTACCAGTCGGCTTGTCAAGAAAACAAGGTATTTGCCTCGCCTCCGATAGGTGCCTTCCAGGTAGCCGTAGCTCACCCAGCCGTAAAGAGTTGAGAGACTGATTTTTAAAAACTTCGCTGCTTCATCAGAACCCATACTGGTGCGAAGTTCCGGATCCATGGCATCAATGATACCCTTGATTTCTTCTGGGGAAATTTTTTGAAACTTGATCGACATAAAATCCCCCGTGCGTAAAAAATCACATGCGGTCATACATGCCGCATGTCGAGATTGATTATGATTTCTTTGTAAGTAGTTGTAACCCGCAGTTGACCCGAGGTTGACCCGAAACTCAAATAACAAAGGGAACCTGTGTTAGTCCCATATAATAAAAAGCGAAGTTGAGTTGGGAGGTTTATTAGGGAACCAAAAGCCCCCAAGAGATTTCGGTCCCTCGGCGCACCGATGAAAATGTTATCACAGAAAGCCCTTTTCTTAGGTGGCGAATTGAATCCTCTAGTATTTTTGGATCTTTATTATTAAGAGGATTTGGAATTGTTGATTTCCACCTAGCTTTATGAAATGCATTAAAAATCGCTTCTGCATTTGTAAGACATTTTCTGGGCCTGGTTTTTCGGATTAATTCGTCATTGTAAGACAACTCACCAGTTACTTTTTTCCATATAGGTTTCAAATTTTTATTTGTTTTAACAGCCTTTATTGTCTTGGTTTTGTAATTGATTTCCCTAAGAAACTCGTCTCGGGTCGGTAAATCTATCAAACCTAATTTATACCCAATCTCGATAAAACAAACAGGTTCTGGGTCATGGTAAATTTTCTTCCACATTGCCCAAGTCTGATATTTAATTTCTGCATTTTCATAAGAGCCCCCAAGAGCTTTCTTTTGCTTTGGAGAAAACACTTCCCATAGCCGCATTTTGTTACGGGGAAGATTAATTCGAATAACCATTGAATTGAAATTAGTTTGAATTAATTCGGGTAATTCGTCGAATTTTTTGATGGTCATTTCTGGATATTCCTTTAGTATGCGTTTGCTTCCTTTCTATATCAATCATCCATACTATTAAGAGATCCGCAAGTGTACTTACAAGCTTTTTTATGTTTTCTTCTTCATTGTTCATACTTGATTTCCTTTATCGAATGTCCTTGTTGTAATAACAACAGCCAATTAGAAAGATCGTTGCGATAACAAATGCTGTCATCGACTCAAAACATAACCCAATGAAGCCGCCTCCTATCAAACTGCCATTGACATATGCAGTGTTTAATTTTGTTTTTGCTCCCATTGTTGTTCTCCTTAAAAAGATGCCAGCCACTCTTAGCGAATGGCTGGCATAACTCAGATTCATTTCATTCGAACTTCCTGCTCTAACTCTGAATCCAGAATTATCTCAGGTCTTTTATTTCTTGCCTTGAT
>CAJCCR010000031.1 GCA_903960945.1 uncultured Planctomycetaceae bacterium | reverse complement strand
GTGTAATAAGATCCAGCTAGAATGGAAGTGCCTAAAAACATTCTGCGATTGAACATGGTAATTGCCTTTCAGAAGAAATCGGAACGCCATTTACTTTACCTGATAAGGGCAACAATGCATGATTTATTCGTGAGAATCTTTGGGTAATAGCTTTTGGGAAAACTTAATGTTGGTTTGAAGGATGAGCCAAAGGGCAAAGCAGAGTGTTCCTAGAGGAAGCGCAGAGAGAAGAATAGGCAAATGGTTTCTTAGTGGGAAGGTGAAGTTCTGCCAACCCAAGACGAGAATCAAAACGATTGAAATTAACAACAAAGGTTCTCCCTTGTTCCAAATCTTTCTTTCAAGCCAGGCCCAGCCTAAAAAAGGCGCGATGAAAGCGAAGGTTGGAAACTCTGAGGCTGGTCCAAATAATAAAATCCAAATCATTCCCAAGGCGATTGATCGGAAGATAAGTTCGACATTATCTATAAATTTGGTTCTCCAGTAAAGAACAACAGCAGCGGTTGCAATGCCCGTCAGCAATTGAAGTACTTTGTAAAAGGAATTGGTTGGGATGCTCCATAATTGTTCATTGAAATTCCCGGGGTGTAATTGCTCTTGGAGCACAAGCCAGCCATACCATGCATCTCGGAACCCAGGCCAACGCAATCCTTTTGTATCCTGAAGATGGTTATACCAAGATTGATATTCTGCTAATACGAATGAAGTGGGTGAGGCTAGGAAAGGGAAAAGTAATAGCAATGCGATTGCGAGGAGAAGTCTGGGTAATAAGTGAAACGGCCTGATTAAAACAAGCAGAGCAAGTATGGGAAGAATGGTGCTTTTTATCATGAAAGCGAAGGCGAGAAAAAATGCAGCACGATTGTTTTTTCTTTCAATAAGATCGGTTGCTCCAAGAAGGATTAGTCCGACAATAAAAGCGTTGCATTGGGAGTTCCATACACCACTAAGAGCTGCAAAAAGACTAATGATAAAAAAGCCAGCCCAGTCCTTGTTAGTTGTGGAACCATGAGAAAGCATGGTTTGTCGGAATCGATTACAGCCAAGAATAAAAATAAGGATCGAGCAAAAATTCCAGAGGATTGAACCTAGAGTAATTCCCATAAAAGTGAAGGCTGAGAAAAAGATCGCTGCGGTTGGGGAATACCGATAATGATCAATGCCTTGATTAACCTGATAAACATCAACCTGCTGCCACCAGTTTATCCCTGCTTGAAAGTAAACTGGAAATACAGAATGGCTCGTTGGCTTAAGAATGGTTTTAACGCTCAATGCAATAAAAAGAGTAATCCAAAGAGTGATGGCAATGCGTTGGGCTAGTGGAAGCGAAAAGAAAAAGCGCCAACTTGAGGTTTTGGAATCAGTCATTCTGTTTCAACGGTGCTTTCTGTTTAAAGCGATAAAGCAAAGTCAGGTAAACAAGCTGATATACCTTCGAGTATGGAAGGCATTATGAATGAATCAGAAGATGGTGGGAAGAGCGAAGTTCATGAATCAGGGTTTGCAGGAACAGTTTTCCAGAGCGAAGAACATACCCATCTTAGGGCAGGGGCAGTCGCGGAAATACATGATGCCAAGATAAAGCCCGGGTGCGATTTCTCGTACTTCATCCCGTGCCTTCTGGGCCCAATTTGGACCACTCGCATAATCAAATATCACGGATGGTTTGCCATCCAACCAGCTTTCCTCCTTGGAAATCGATGCTGCAACCTTTTGCTTTTTTCCAACTTGGTTTAGCATGATGGCTTCCTTGGTGTAGATGTTCTTACCCTTCCAAACCAAGCCGATGGCTTCGCTCCGGAGTTGATGACCAAGTTTATCGGGTTTAGGAAAAGCCTTGCCTTTTAAATAGCCATCGCAGGGCTCAAAAACTTTACCATTCCTGTAAAGTTCTTCTAATTGAGAAGCGCTCATTTTTCCTAGGGAGTCAATATTAAGAGTGGTCTGCGCCTTAAGGGGTAGGGCAAGGACAACAGTTGCAAGCAAAGTTGCGTAGTAACAATGGTTCAAAGTAGTGGTCTCTAAAAACAAAGGTTCATTGTAATTTTCGGAAGAAAGCACGGATAAGTTTTAAAGATT
The DNA here is from genome assembly GCA_903960945.1 of uncultured Planctomycetaceae bacterium. GTDB lineage: Bacteria > Planctomycetota > Planctomycetia > Gemmatales > Gemmataceae > UBA969. The sequence continues at coordinate 8,189 of CAJCCR010000031.1, read as the reverse complement.
TGCGAGTGGGAAAGGAATCTTGATTGGTGGGAAGTGTCATAATCGCTAGAAGCGAAAATGAAGGATCAAGAATGCGATTTTGGGTTTTGGTAAAGTCGACTTGCGATGAACCCAAGGGCAGCAATAGTTGCAAGGCCCACTACTATACCTAGCCAGGGGGTTTGTATGAATTGATTGCGATCGGGGGATTTTGAAATCAAAAGGTTTTGATTATTTGTTTCTGCAGGATTTGTTTTTGGAATGATCATGGGGGTTGAAGAAACGTGCCCTGCGCCATCATTGACAAGGATCTTGTATTTTCCTGAAAGAGGAGCAGGAACTTGGAGTTTGCCTTCTTTGTCGCTTTTTTCAGAGATGATTTTTTCGCCAGCCTCATTTTCAATCGTTACAAGGGCACCGGAAGCAGGGCTGTTATCGTGGAAAAAAACTTCGATATAAATCTGATTGTTTTTTAGGCGGACTTCCACCCCCATTGCGTGAGCTAATGCCAGAGCGGGGAATAACGAAAACAAAAAAAGTGCAGAAAATAATAATCGGTAAGGCAAAGAGCAACCCCCAAGGTTGTAGTAAAACATTGCGCAAAGTAATATTCGATCGAATGGCACGATCATGAAATTAATAATAAACCTTTGTCGGCCGGGGGCAAGTAAATATCACTTCGAACCATCATGATCATTTTCTTTCGGCTTATGACATGGTATTGTGTAAAAATCATACCAATGTTTTAGGAACAGGAAAGATCATGCATAACAAACCTCTATGCCACCCCAGCAGGCGAAATATTATTGCAAGCGCAGCAGGCTTTTTAGCTGCAGGGCTGGTTTCTGAAATCAACGCAGAGGCGGGGGCGGATTACTTTCCTGCGATTGATACCCATACTCATTTTTACGACCCAACTAGGCCGCAGGGTATACCTTGGCCGGGCAAGGGTGATTCGGTTCTTTATCGAAAAGTCATGCCTGATGAGTTTCAAAAGCTGACCGCTCCTTACAATGTGCAATCTACCATCATTGTGGAAGCGAGTGCGTGGGTGGAAGACAACCAATGGCTTTTGGATCTTGCGAAGGGAGATAAATTTATTGCGGGGATAGTGGGCAGGCTGGATCCCGCTGACAAAGAGTTTTCCGCACATTGGAAACGCTTCGCCAAGAATCCGCTTTATGTGGGCATACGGGTCAACCACTCAGATTTGCAAAAAGGCTTGGGGGATAAAAGTTATCTTGAGAACATTCGTATGATCGCAAGTGATCAAAGGCAGTTAGATGTCAATGGCGGACCCGCCACCCCCGTTGAAGTTGCTAAGCTTGCAAAGCTTATTCCCGACTTAAGGATTGTGATCAATCATGAGGCGAATCTGGTGATCGATGGCAAGGATGTTCCCAAAGATTGGCTTGAAGCAATGCAGTTGGCTGCAAGCAATAAGAATGTATTTTGCAAGGTGTCAGCATTGGCGGAAGGAACAAGGAAAACGATGGGTGATGCGCCCAAGGAAGTGAAGTTTTATAAACCTGTGTTGGATTCGCTTTGGAATGTATTTGGCGAAGATAGGTTAATCTTTGGTAGTAACTGGCCTGTAAGTGTAAGGGCAGCAACTTACGCAACAATACATAAAATCGTGCACACTTATTTTTCGAGCAAGGGAAAAGTCGCTGCAGAGAAATACTTCATGAGGAATGCGATTTCAGCGTATAGGCCCCCAACCCGGGGATGATTATTACAAGTAAATGCTTGATCATTGGTTTACATGCACGACTTTTGCAGGCGGGAAGCCATTGAAGTGGGTGCTGCTTGCGTTTGAATAAGCGCCGATGTTTTCGCTGTAAAGAAATTCATCCAGTTCGAGGTCTGGCAGGTTTTCAGCCAAGCTGATGGTATCGAGGGCGTCGCAGGTTGGGCCGAAAACCGCACAAAGCTGTTGGGGGCCTTTTTTGAAGCTCTTCATGTGGTAAATGCAATGGTCGAATATGATGCCCGAATAGGTATGGTAGACCCCATCGTTTACATAATAACAAAGCTTATCATTGCGCAAAGCCTTACCAATGATTTTCGAAACCGCGGTGCCAGCAGAGGCTACTAAAAAGCGCCCGGGCTCTGCAAGAATCTCGATATCTTTGGGGAAGAGCCTGTCGATTTCGTGGTTGATGCTTTTTGCAAGTACGCTAATATCAGGCACGCTATCATCGTAAAGGGCAGGGAAGCCGCCACCTATATCTAAAAGCTTGAGATTGTATCCCGCAGTTTTAGCCTCGGAAAAGATGCCCGCACAAAGATGCAAAGCTTGAATATAGTTTTGTGGATTAGTGCACTGGCTGCCCACATGAAAAGAAAGCCCTTCGACGGTAAGGCCATGGTCGTGGGCGAATTTAATCAGGCCAACAGCTTCGCCAGGCAGTGCACCAAACTTGCTAGAAAGTTCGACCATCGAGCCCGTGTTCGGAACACGCACGCGAAGTGCAAGGCCTGCATGAGGTGCATATTTCGCAATTTTTAAAACTTCTTCGTGGTTGTCGTAAGTTACAAGGGGTTTGTATTTATCGAGGTCTATGAGGGTTTCCACTGGCTTGATTGGGTTTGCATATATGATGCGATTCCAAATGAAATCTTGTCTTTGCTTGGCGGGCAGATGAGCAATAAGATTGTGAACAGTGTTGAATTCTTGAATGCTTGCGACATCAAAACTGCTGCCCAGCTTGTAAAAAGTTTCGACAATTGCAGGGTCGCTGTTCACCTTCACTGCGTAGTAAATCTGAACTCTGGGAAAGTTTTTCCGAAACAGTTTGTAATTCTTGATGAGTTCCTTGTGATCCACAATGAAAAGTGGAGTGCCATGGGTTTTCGCAAGTTTGAGAAGGGTTTTTTGATCCATGGATGAAAGCTCACAATCTTGAATTTAATTCGTCTTTGATACTTACCTAAATGATAGGGGCTGAAGTTTACTTTTAAAAAACAGCCCCGCAAAAGATTCAACGAAGGCTTAATCCCCATCGTTGATGAGGAAGTTTTTAAACTGCCATGGATCGGATAAATCCTGCTCTGGTTTGTTGTAGCCATTGAATGCATTGGCGTAATCACGAAGCGGTGTCCAATCGGAAGCGACGGAAATAAACTTCCCAAGATAGGGCTTGGAAATCTTTAAGACAAAGTCGTGGGGAAGATCATCGGGTAGGACCACGCCCTTTTCAGGATTTTCGATCATCCACATGAAGGCAGCGACCACGGAGATAGCGACCTGAAGTGTGGTTGCGTTTTGGTGTGGAACTTTCCTGCGCGATTCTTCGATGGAAAGATCTGAACCGCACCACCAAGATTTGTAAGGATGGCCCATAATCAAGGCGCCTAGGATATCCTCGCCAGAAGTAATTTCATCCGTCATGATGCGAATTTTTGGCTGAAGATTGTAACGGTTGCTCTTTAATTCGTTCAAAGATGCGATTGCTGCATCACAAGGGCAGTAGGCGTAGTGAACGGTGGGCCTGTAAATGGCTTTGTTTCCTTCGCGCACGGTAAGCTTTTCGGTGATGCTGAAAGCTTCGCCATGCCTTACCACCATGCCAACAATGCTATAGTTGGGAACCCAGCTGTTTACATAGGTGTTGATGCCCATGCGTGCGAGGCAGATTTGGCTTCCTGGGCCTTCCTTATGCTCGTAGGCAAAAGCGGGAAGTTCTTTTTCGTGAGTACCCCAACCCATTTCAGCAGTTGTCGTGCCTTCTTCGCGAAATCCTTCAACACTCCATGTGTTTAAGAATTCATTCACTAATTTTGGTTGATCGGTGATTTGTGTATCGCGTTCGCTGCAGTGGATCACCTTAACGCCCAGTTGGTGTGCAAGGTGGTTGAATTCTTGTTTCTTTGCATGTTCTGCAATAAGTTCGGCTTGCGCGCCTTTGAAAAGTTTGTCTGCAAGTGCATGGCTTGCGATATCCAAAAGGCCATGTTTGGTGAAATGGCTGATGAGGCCTGGGTTTGCGCCGTGTTCTAATACCGCCGTAACGGAAGGCTGCTTCCACGAAGCAATGAGTTTGCGCAGTTTCATATGCCTGTGATAAAGAGTGCGTTCGGTTGGGTGAAGTTTTTCTGCGTTTTCGTATGGATCCCAGACTTCTACCGAAGTATTGATGTAGAGCACGCCATGCTCATGGCACCAAGTCAGAATTTCGCAGCAATCGATATTCCATGCGAGATCGATGATGATATCGCCTTTGGAGACATACTGCCCAAGAAGGGTGCCCATGTTTTCACGGGTGACTCGGTTTTTGACGAAGGTGATGCCTTTTTCGATCCATGGGCGCAGGGCTTCATCGTTGGAATCAAAATCCATGATGGTGATATTCTTGGTTGGGATTTTAACATGGTCCATTAGCACGGGAATGGAGCAACGTGCTACAGCGCCAAAGCCAACAAATAAAACACGGTTCTTGAATTCGATCATGGATGGTTCCTGAAATTCCGTAATTCGTTCTATAGATATACTCGTAAATTCGAGCTAAGGTTTAGTATATAAACCTTGGGGGCAAATTAGCAGATTGATGGCCGTGGGGCAAGCAAGTAAATCACGAGGATTACGTGAAGCCCGATTCATGCCAGTGTTCAAGTATTGGATTTCATCTGGGTTGTTTTTGTGAAAGTTGGTGCACCCCAACTAGGTAGCCATCGATTTATATTAAGTATCTTTAATGTATTGGTTGTGTTGGTTTACTTTAAATTGTACTGGTGCAGGATTTTTATGGTGGAAAGTGTAGGTTGAGCCGGTCCCTAGTTCATAAGAGTTTTTGGGAAGAGTGCGGGGCATAAAAAAAGAACCCTAGGAACAAAAATTCCTAGGGTTCTTTCGAAGGCTATAGTTTGGAGCGAGGACGACGGGACTCGAACCCGCAACATCCGGCTCGACAGGCCGGTGCTCTAACCAGTTGAGCTACGTCCCCAAAATAAGCCATCGTTGATTTATTAGGACATTTATTGCCTTCTGGCAACTAGTATTAGTGGTTTGTGGGGTAAATTGTGGGTTTTGAGGGCTTAAAATCGGAAGCCCACCTTAAAATTCTGTAGCCTTTTCTAGCCAATTCCTGCCATTCTGACTGGTTTGCTTCCACAATTTCATAAAAACTTGCCTCCATTTTTCCCAATTCGAAGCTTTCTTCGCCATCCCATGCCAAAAGGCGGCTCGATTCCACCCTTGCGGGTACGATTAGGCCATCCATTCTGCAGCGTAACTTCATGTTTTTATCTCCTATAATTCTTTGCCTTCCTAGGCTTTGAATTTACAAGCTAACGCATAAAACTATTTTCGCAAGCTTGGCAGGTATTTCCTTTCAACCCTAAAATAAACATTTATCATTGTGATAGATAAATTTTAACTACATAGGGATGATTCAATATGAGCCAGTCTGATTTTAATAACCCTTCCCCATTTCCACCTTACTATCCCGCACCACAGCAGCGTTCTTCCCTTGTTGGTTGCCTTCTTGCCATTTCTTTGGTGATGAATGTTTTACTAGCCGGATTTGCCTTTCTTGCTTGTTTGGGGGCAGCCGCGGTCGGGGGTGGAACTTCTACTGATTTTTCCTCTTCTACCCAACTTTCTGAAACCCACCATTCGGGCAGTACCACTTCCAAGGATAAAGTTGCAATCATCAACCTTGAAGGCGTTATTACGGAAGGTACTCTGGGTTTTGTTCATAAGCAGATTTCTCAAGCTTCCAAAGATAAAAATGTTAAGGCGGTCGTTCTTCGTGTTAATAGCCCGGGTGGTAGCATCACTGCAAGTGACGATTTGCACCGTAGGCTTGTTGAATTAAAACAGGGTAACGATGCAAAAAAACTTCATGCTATGCCTCATCTTGTGGTTTCTATGGGAAGTTTGGCGGCATCGGGTGGGTATTATGTTGCAATGCCTGCTTCAAAAATCTTTGCAGAGCGCACTACCATGACCGGTTCTATTGGTGTTTATGCATCCTTTCCCAATATGGAAGGCTTAAGCAAACAGATTGGTGCAGGGATGATTACCATTAAGCAGGGCGAAATTAAAGATAGCGGTTCGCCTTTTAAAGAGATGGGGGCCAAGGAAAGGCAGGTTTGGCAGGATATGGTTGATCAATCTTACAACCTGTTTATTAAAATCGTGGAAGATGGCAGGCCAGAGCTTAAAAACAAATTTCTCGAAAAGATTACCATCGATCCGTTGCAAGCTGGCCCTGGCCCTAAGGTTGAGGGCAAGAGTTACATGCGTTATCGTGCTGATGGCGGTATTTTTACAGGCGATCAAGCCCTTAAGTATGGTTTGGTTGATCAGATCGGAACCCTTGAAGATGCAGTTGCTGAAGCTCGCAAGCTTGCTGGGCTTTCTGAAGATAATAAAGCGATCCGTTACGAAAAACCCAAGTCTTTCACCGATTTGTTTTTGGAAGTTCGTTCGGGTAAAAATTCCCCGCAAGCCTCCTTTAACTTAGCCAACCTTCCAGATGCTTTAATGCCTAGGCTCTGGTATTTGGCCCCGGGTTCCGAGCTTTCGGGCATCTCTTCGATTCTTTCCAATCCTTAAGCCGATTCTCAAGAGTCCACTTATATATTTGGTTAAAACTTGCGATTTATGATGGGCCTCCTCTACCTTTGGGGAGGCTTTTTCATGCCCTTTACAACCATTAAAATCACTTTTATTGTTACTTTTGTCTTTCTGAAACCTAAATTTTTAAAATTACTTTAAAGTTTTGTTGTTTGTGCGAACTCTTTCCCTGTTTATGACGTATATACTTTTAAAGGCAGGGAAAAACACTTTCTAACGCAGGTTAGAATCTCACCTCTGACAAGGTTTTTGCTCTCTTCTTGGGATGCTAAGATTTGATTTAGCATAAGAACAAAGCGTTACCCAAAGTCAAAGGTTTTTCTCTGGCTCAATTATAAATTACATTGGTTTCTTTGTAAGAGACTTTAAGAAATAGAGGTGGATCGTGGCTAGAGTAGACGCACTATTACAATTGCACAAAGTATTAATAGCTCGACGCGCAGACTTGCGTGCCAAGTTGCTGGGCGATCTTGATTCCTTGCATTTTAGCGATGGGCGTGACAGCGCAGATGAGGCTTTTGACGCAGGCAATGAAGAAGTCAACTGCCAACTTGCAGAGCTTGAATCGGATGAGTTGTCCCAGATTGATCGGGCTTTGGAAAAATTAAAGAAAGGGAGTTACGGGACATGCGAATCTTGTAGTAAGAAAATTCCAGTGGGCCGTTTGCAAGCTCTTCCTTACAGCACTTTTTGTATTTCCTGCAAAAAAGAAATGGAAGAAGGTCATGGCTGGGACACCCAAAGCAGCCGCAGCAATGCAGGTTGGGCGAAGATTTCGGATCGCACATTAGGGTTGGTGGATAGCATGGAATCGGTGAACTTGGCAGATTATGAATCTTAGGGTTCTCGGTTGGAACTTTGATGAATTTTCCTGGCTTGGGAATAATTTCCCGAGCCAGGTTCGTTTTATAACGAATAGGTAGGGCAGGAACTTTCCTGAAAACCGCTCACTTTTGCAATCTTTCTTAAATTCAGCGTTAGAATTGAACAGTTACTTTACGAGGGTTCTTTTCCCATTCGGGATTTTGAATCCCAACCTTTCGCTTTCGCTTCGAAACTTGGGGACTATTATGAAATCAGTCATGTTGGCCCTTTTCTTGGGTGCTTGTGCGTTTTGTGGTGGGATTGTTGGAGCCAGATTCCAGAATGGCGCTGATCTTCATGCTGATGGCGATAATAAGGCTGCAGTTCCACCTGGTGAATCGGTCAGACTAGGCGAACGATTTGAATCGGTTTCCCGTAAAATTTCTCCTGCAGTGGTTTCTGTTGAAGCTCTGAAGCCTGGGAAAAAAGGCAAATCAGTTGATGAGTCAGGGTCGGGTGTGCTTATTCGTGTCCCTGGTCAGGCAGGCGTTTTTGTCATTACCAATAATCATGTTATTTCACAATCCCAGCCCCAGCAGATTACCATCACTCTTCATGACAACCGAATTCTTCATCCTGTTCAAGTTTGGTCTGATCCTGAATCTGATATCGGGTTGCTTAAGCTTGAAGATATTGAATCGCTTGTAACTGCGCCTTTGGGTGATAGCGAGCAGGTTAAAGTTGGGCAATGGGTGCTTGCTTTTGGTAGCCCATTTGGTTTGCACCAAACGGTAACGCATGGAATTATCAGCGCCCGCGAGCG
>CAJCCR010000030.1 GCA_903960945.1 uncultured Planctomycetaceae bacterium | reverse complement strand
TCTTAGGCAAAATCTTGATACCCTTGAGAGATCTTTTGATCATGCCCGAGAATTAGCTGCCCTTGATGAGTTTGAATCTCAAGCAATGACTCTGCTTACGAACCCGCAGACAAAAATTGCATTCGACCTTTCTCGGGAGCATCCCCGCGTCCGTGATCGTTATGGTAGAAATTCTTGGGGCCAGCAGTTGCTTTTGGCTAGAAGACTTATTGAGGCCGGAGTGGATGTATTAACTACTAGTCTTAGCGGTCCCCTTTGTGGAAGAGTTGGTAATTGGGATGATCATGCTGTAAATCAACATGTTTTTGATGCTATGAAATTCCGTTCCCGTGTTTATGATCAAGCGGTCTCGGCTTTGATCGAAGATATTTACGAGCGGGGACTCGATAAGCGCGTACTTGTGGTCGTTACAGGAGAGTTTGGCCGTACACCTAAGATCAGTTATGCTGCTAGCACGGGGGCAGGCGATGCAAGTGCCCCAGCAGGAACCTCACAACCCGGGCGTGATCATTGGCCACGAGGTTTTTCTAACATCTGGGCCGGGGGCGGAATCCAGACTGGCCGGTTTGTTGGCTCTACCGATAAGCGTGGTGAAGATGCTAATAATCGCATTTGTGGGCCCGGCGATTTTCTCTCTACTATTTATCATCACCTTGGAATTGATTCCGCTAAAACATTCATCAAGGATTTTAACGGCCGACCAACACCGATTGTCGACCATGGTAAACCAATTCCTGAACTGATGGCATAAACAGTGTGCGGTTCTGTTTATTTGCCATGTTTATAAATTGGCTCAAACTGTCTTTAACAGTATGAGATACCAACCCTTTGCAGGCTTTGATTTTTATTGGTATGCGAAAGAATCCGCCCCTAGAAATTACTCTTACTAATTAAAGTTGCAGAATTTAAGCTACAGTATTAATCCCTTGCCTATTATTGACAAAATCCATGGTTTAAAGATACACTTCGCTAATCGATAGATCCGTTTTATACTTGCGGGTTACTCGAATAGGAGCTCTTTAACTAATGCATTTTCTTGACGCCGAGATTTTTTCTGAAGTCGTGAAGTTATCGACTCCTACTTTAATCGCCATTTTATTGTGTGGATTATTGCTATGGAGTGCAGGTTATCTGACTCACAAATTTTGGGTTGTGTTTTTGGCAACAGCGGGAGCCGGGGTTTTGGGGTTCGATAAAGGACCAGACTTTGGAATCCAAGGTGTTTTTGCTGCTCTTTTATTCGGTATCTCAGCTGGCATTTTGGCTCTTTCTATTATTCGTGTGGTGGTTTTTGTCTTTGGGGGCTGTACCGGGCTTATTGTTGGAAATGTTCTAATGCCTGCTGGAGATGCTTGGTTGGCTTGCCTACTTGTTGGTGGTATTGCTGCGCTTTTACTTTATCCTTTCTGGTTTACTGCTTTTTCCAGCTTATTAGGTACTCTCGCCTCGGCTTATGGTATTATCGCAATTCTTGATAAGTTTAATGCTTTAGATTCTTCTACTATTGTTGATAAAAATGCTGGCCTTATTGATGTAATTTGTATTGGATTTGTTGTATTCGGTACAATTATTCAGTACTTTTTAACCAAGTACTTCCGCAAGAGAAAATGGCGTCTCATGCAGGAAGAAGAAAGGTTTCGAGCTCAAAATGAAAATCTCGCATATTCCAGTCCAGGGACTTGGTTTAAAAACCCTTGGCGTAATGCTAGTTGATTCATTAAAGGGATTTTCTTTTGTTGGTATAATTCTATTGTTTTCATTTTTGGTGCTTTTTTCTAGTTCTATTTATGCACAAGCTCCAAATGCACCTGGCCCTTTGCCAGGTGAGCCTGGGGATAAAGCATATACTCGTAATTTGTTTTCGGGCGTGTTTGCATTTATATCAACTGTTGGTGTTTTAGTTGTTATTTGCATGCCTAGTCGCAAAATTTCGTAAAATGATTCTCGTTGGGATTTTTGACTTTAACCTTATAGCTTTAGGGGTCCATATATGGTGCAGCAATCTTCAATTGATTTTCTTGCTATTGCAAATCGGATAATTTCAGGCGGGGATATTACAAGGGATGAAGCCAAGCAACTTCTCCTTGTTCAAGGCGGTGAACTTTATGACTTGTTTTATGCTGCCAATAAAGTCCGTAGGCATTTCCATGGAAATAAAGTTACTTTTTGCAGCATTCTTCCTACTAAATTTGGGAATTGTAGTGAAGATTGTAAATTCTGTGCCCAAAGTGCTCATTATGATGCCGATGTTAACGCTTACCCCATGATGGATGGGGATGATGTTGAAAAAGCGTGTACTAGTGCTCGAGATAATGGGGCCAGCGCATTTGGCATTGTTAATAGTGGTAGGGGGCCAAACAAAAAGGAATGGCCTAAAATCATGGAAGCAATCGGGGCCATGAAGAAGGTTGATGGTATTACCCATTGTGCAACTCTTGGTACTTTAAATGAATCTCAAGCCTTAGATTTAAAAGCTGCTGGTATCCGCAGAATTAATCATAATCTTGAGACTTCAAAAGAGTTTTACCCCAAAATTGTTACCACTCATACTTGGCAGGATCGTGTTGATACCGTCAAGCTTGCACAAAAGGTTGGTTTAGAGGCTTGCTGTGGTTGTATTTTTGGAATGGGCGAAAGTGTTGATGATCGGGTCAGCCTTGGATTTAGCTTGAAAGAGCTTAATCCTCATGTTGTTCCGCTTAATTTTCTCCATCCTATTGCTGGCACACCTCTAGAGAATGAGCCCAAACTTAGGCCAATGGAAATTTTAAAGATTATTGCTGTTATGCGCTTGATCCTTCCCAAGCAAGATTTGAAAGTTGCTGGCGGAAGAGAGAAAAATCTTCGTGATCTACAAAGCTGGATTTTTTATGTCGGCGGTACTAGTGGCCTAATCGGAAACTATCTTTCTACTTACGGTCGGGCTAATCAGGAAGATTTACAAATGATTAGCGACCTGGAACTTGAATGGCAGGACGACCGTGTTGGTGATTTGGATGAATCGATTCCAGATACTGAACATGTTCCTCATTCTAAAGGTTCGCTTCTGCAACTTCCCGTATTGAACTTTTAACTTTGGGATTGCAAGATAAATTGGAAAATCCTGAATCTCAATCCGCTGATCATTTGGACTGGGTCCAGCATGAATTGGATATTATTACTAATGCTGGACTGAAACGATTTCGCAAGGCACTTAAGTTCTGCCCAGATGGTTCTATTGTTTATCGTAAGAAAAAGCTCGTTAATTTTGCCTCCAGTGATTACTTGGCTTTTTCAAAACACCCTGCTGTTATTCAATCGGCTCGCAAGGCTCTTAATTCTTATGGTGTTGGTGCTGCAGCATCTCCTTTGGTTTCTGGATATACGCAACTTCATCGTTCCCTTGAACGCGAAATTGCACAATGGGAGGGCTTTGATGATGCGCTTGTCTTTTCCAGTGGATTTGGAGTCAATCTTGGAACTATCTCTGCTCTAGTTCATCCCAAAGATTTAATTCTTTCTGATGCTTTGAATCATGCCAGTATTATTGATGGCTGCAGGCTTTCTCGTGCAACTTTAAGGTTTTTTAAGCACAAAGATTGTGATCATCTTCAGGATTTAATTCTGCGGGCCAAGGGTAATTTTAGAAAGCTATGGATTATCACAGACACCCTTTTCAGCATGGATGGTGATCATGCACCAATTGAAAAACTTTTTCAAATTGCTTTGAAAAATGACGCTATGTTAATTCTTGATGAGGCCCACGCTACAGGGGTTACGGGCGTTGATGCACGAGGCTTGACTGATGTATTTCCGATTGGGCTCGACTGGAAGAGCAGGGTTGTGAAACTAGGAACTTTAAGTAAAGCCTTGGCGTCCCAGGGTGGTTTTGTTTGCGCAAACAAGAAAATAATAACGCTGATTAAAAACAAAGCTCGTTCTTACATTTTTTCTACTGCCCTTTCACCCGTTTGCGTTGCAGCAGCTAGAACCGCAATAAAGCTTATTAATAAAGATATTAGCCTTAAGACTTCAGTGAATTCGCTTTCTGCCTATTTACGCGGCAAACTAGTGGATATGGGCCTTGATATAGGCCAATCAGAAAGCCATATCATTCCTGTTATTTTTCGGGATTCGGAAAAAACAATGCGTATTTCTAAGAGCTTATTGGAACAGGGATATTTGGTGCCGCCAATTCGTCCACCTTCCGTTCCCGAAAATTCATCAAGGCTTCGCATTTCGATCACAGCTTTCCATAGCCATGAATTAGTAAATGATTTTCTATTAAAGTTAAAATTAGTACTAAGCCAGAATTAATTATTTGTAGGGTAACTGTCAGGCAAATCGTTGTTTTGGACGAGATCATTACTGTTCATTTTGAACGAGTCAGAATTTTTATCATCATCATTCTTATCTTCAGTTTCTACATCCCGATTATTTATTTGAATTGTTCCTTCGAATTGAGGCTTTTTTTCAACCGCATCACCGGCGCTTATTTGTACTCTAAAGGGCAGATTGGCAATGTTTAAACAATCATTGTTTTTTAAAGTTGCTCGACGAATCTTTTTCCCGTTCACCACGGTGCCATTGGTGCTTCCCAGATCCCGAAGTAGTAATGTATTTTCCATCTTTACGATTACACAATGGAACTTTGATATGGACTTATGATCCAAGCGTAAATCACAATCTTCCTTGCGGCCTACGACCGTAAGATCTCGTGATAACTCGATAGCGTTACCGCCTTCCAGAGGCACTAATCGAAATCGCATGGTTAGTAATTACCTAGTCAATTGAAAAGGACTACCTAAATTAATTCTTTATTGATTGGAATACCACACCTACCCTTTAATTTAAGCAATAAACTATTTAAAACATAAAGTCATAATCGTTAAGTTCGTTAGAAATGTATTTTTACAAGGTAATCTGCGATAGTTTTGGTCACTAGCTTGGTCGTGAAACCTTAGATCTTACTGCATGAAATCAGAAACCCATGTGCTAAAAGCTTTTTAACTAGGCCGGGTGATTTTCCTGCTACCCACGATGGATCGCCTAGCGATAGTGTTTCGACTATTTTAAAATTGTTTTGTTTGAGCAGGTTGGCAATTTCTTGCCATGTGAATAGGTGTAAGGTTAAGCCACAAATACCTTGGTGAATGGGCAGCAATCTGTTGCCAAAATGTTTTGATCGTCTTAACCTGCGGCTAAAATCCAGCGCCAACCATTTGTACCCTTGAAAACCTTGGGCCGCGGACCACAAGTTATGCACATGGAGAATAAATTGCCCTCCAGGTTTTAATACGCGGTGGATCTCATTAAGCATTGCGATCCGATGTCGTTCATCCAATAGCATCCCAAAACTACTGAAAAGGCATGACGAATAATCAATGGAGTTAGGGCAAAGGAAGGATAGATCAATCATATTTGCCCGAAGGAATAAATGTGGCCCATTGATTTTCTTATTGCTGGCTTCCTGAAGCATTGGGGTTGATAGGTCGATTCCTAAAACCTTGTGGTTCTTTTTGGTTAAAAAGTCTGCAACCCTTCCAGTTCCACAGCCAAGGTCAAGGATAATGCCATCTTTAGTGAAATGCTTATCGAGAAAACTTAAATCCTGTTGGAAAGCGGGGTTATCTTTTAGCGAGGAATCATAGTTAGCCGCTATATACTGATTAGATATGTATTCCCATTGGGTTTTGCTGACACCCTCAGGCATGAGCCAATCTGGCGGTGAAGAAGAATTAAAGCTCATGCCTGCAGTGCCTGACAAAGGTTAGAGTTAGTTTCCAATGTTTTTCAAAGCTGCAGAAGCAGCATCTTTGAAAGATTTGTCCCTCTGTTTTTTATCTTCGACAATTAACTTAAGGGATTCTTTTGCTTGCTTGGCTTCCGAACCAATTTTTCCTAATGCAACAGCGGAAGCAAAACGAAGGTCGTCATCTTTTAAGGTTTCCATGAGATCAGGGACCGCAGATTTTCCGTCCTTGCCTAAGGATCCGATTGCATCAATTGCTTTTTCACGGATGTTTGTGGGTTTAGATTTGTCTATGAAAGCAGAATGCAGGACAGAGAAACTAGAAGATCCGATTTTGCCAAGAGAAATTGCAGCTGCGTTTTGATTCTCTTTTTTCTCATCAATATTGTTTAGTAAAGATGCAAGTGCAGGTATTGCGTCTTTGTTTTGAGTTTTTAAATTTCCGAGTGATTGGGCAGAAAATCTTCTTACAAATGCATCTTTGTCTTGAAGTCCAACTATTAAAGCAGAAGTGGTTTTCGAATCATCTTCGCCGCTCTCGCCCAGTGCTTTTGCTGCAGCTCTGCGTATTTCGGGATCCTTGTTTTTCATTTGAAGAATAAGTTTATTCGTGTCTTCTGCGCTGATAAATGTGCAAATGCATGCACCAAAGAAAAATGCTGAAAGGAAATGTCTCATCTGCGTTCTCCGTTAAGGTTAGTCATCACAATTCTATGATATCTTCTTGTTTGGCGAGACTCAACTTAATGTTGTTTATGATTGCAGAATTGATTGTTGGTGTTGACAAGTGGCGTTCAAATTGTGACTAATATGCAAATGGAGTTGATTGTTCAAGAAGGAAACTCTTGTAATTTAAGAAGTTATCGTTATGATCGCTCCATGTTGTGCCTGACTTTTGCAGCTGAAAATAACAGGTGTTATATTTCTTGGGTATAAAGTTTATAGGCAAGATTTCAGAGTTCTTTTGGAGGTTATAAGGTTTATGAGTGAATCCGATGTGCGAGCCGAGGTGGCACCCGTTCCATTCGCCGATCAATTCGGGGGTGGCGATAGCGAAGAACCTCCCGGTAAGCCGAAGCGTCATCCCATTTGGCGCGATGTTCCGGATCACCAATGGAACGATTGGCGTTGGCAATCCCAAAATGCCATACGATCGGTTAGGCAACTTAAGGGTTTAATTGCCTTTAGTCCTGAGGAAATGGAAGCTATAGGGTCATTGGAAACCGAGTACAAAACTGCGATTCCGCCTTATTATTTCTCACTGATTAATCCTGAAGACCATGACGACCCGATTAGGCTTCAGTCTATTCCTTCACCATTGGAACTCACAAACCCCTCTGGGTATGAATTGTCCGATCCTTTGGAAGAAGACAAGGACTCCCCTGTTCCAGGTTTAACTCATAGGTACCCTGATAGGGCTTTACTTGTAACCACACATGTTTGTTCAATGTATTGCAGGTTTTGTACCCGCAAGCGAGCTACTATGGTTCGTGGTGGTTGGGATTCAATCAGCCGTAATGATGAACGTATGGTTGAATATGTTCGTGATCATTCTGAAATTCGAGATGTTATTGTTTCAGGTGGGGATCCTTTAACCCTTCCGATTACAAAACTTAAGTTCTTTCTCGAAAATCTTGCTGCTATTCCCCATGTTGATGTAATTCGTATAGGAACTCGCGTTCCTGTTACTTTACCTCAGCGGTTGTTTGATCAGTCCTTGATTGATCTTTTAGCCTCCGTAGGGAAAGTTTGGATTCAGACTCATTTTAATCATCCTAACGAGATATCTGCAGAATCTGCAAAGGTATGCATGTCTTTGTTGAGGGCTGGGATCCCTGTGAATAATCACACGGTCCTTCTTAAAGGGGTTAATGATTCCCTTGATACTATGCGCAAATTGATGCGAGGTTTGCTTCGTATTAAAGTGCGACCTTATTACATTTTTCATTGCGATCCTGTTATTGGTGCTGGGCACTTCCGCACTTCTATCTGGAAGGGCATGGAAATCATGGAAGGTCTTCGTGGCCATATGTCTGGCTTGGGTATTCCAACGTATGTGGTGGATAGCCCGCACGGCGGCGGTAAGGTTCCTGTGATGCCAAATTATGTAGTTTCGGCTTCTGATGATGCTGTTGTACTTCGTAATTATGAAGGCATGCTTGTTCGTTATCAAGCCGAGGATAAACCTTTGCAAAGTAATGACCAAGGCCGAACTCGAGGCGTTAGTTCGCTTCTTCAGGGAAGTAAATCAGCTTTGATTCCTGAAAATGCCGAACGTATGATTCGCCGTCAAATGAACCTTGCCACTATTTCTGCTGAAGAAGCTTCCTCTGGTTGCTCTTCAAATGATAATGGTTCATCTGAAAATGAAACTGTGCCTGATTCTTTAATTGAGTTGGGTATTAAAAAGAAAGTTGCTCCTGGAAGGAAGGCCCGCTAGGGGTATTTAAGTTAATTTAAAGCCGCCAGGTTGTATACTTGGCGGCTTTATTTTTGTTGTTGGGGAGTATCATGAAAATAGGGATTGTTTGCAATTTAAAATCAGGCGTAAAACATACGCACACTGATGATGTCGAGGAAGAGTTTGATTCACCAGAAACAATGCATGCAATCGGTGCGGTTCTAGCTTCAAAAAATCATCAAATTATATATTTTGCTGAGTCTCCCGAGTTACCAGCGGCCCTTATTAAAGATCGTCCTGATTTTGTCTTTAATTTTGCTGAAGGGCGTGGTGCAAGCAGGGCAAGAGAAGCACGGGTTCCTGCACTATTGGAAATTCTTGGTATTCCTTATTCTGGTTCAGATCCTTTTACCCTTTGTGTTGGGTTGGATAAGGATGTTGCTAAAAAGATTGTTTGTGATGCAGGGGTTAAGGTTCCAAAGGGGGCAGTTTTTACCTCGAATAGCTTTGATTTGGGTTCTATTCCAATTGATTTCGCATTCCCGGTTGTTGTTAAACCTGCTTGGGAAGGTTCCAGCAAAGGAATACGGGATTCCGCTGTTGCTAAAACTCAAGAGCAACTTCGTGCCTTATTAAATGAAGCCTTAAAAGGATATGACCAACCAGTAATCGTTGAAGAATATTTGCCAGGATGTGAGATCACGGTTGGATTAATTGGTAATGGCGATGAACTGAAGGTAATAGGCGCAATGGAAATTGTCCCTAAAATTAAGGACGAATTTTTCATCTATAGTCTGGATGTAAAGAGGAATTATTTAACTAGGGTTGATTACTGCGTGCCGCCAAAAATTTCATCTGATACTCTTGGTGTTTTGTTTAGTAGTGCTATTAATGCTTTTAAAGCACTAGGATGCAAAGATTTTGCAAGAATTGATTTTCGCTTAAACTCCAGTAATCACCCTGTTTTTATCGAAGCTAATCCTCTGCCCGGGCTTAATCCAGTAACCAGCGATTTTGGTTTGATTGCCAAGGGTATGGGTTGGTCCTACGAGAATTTGATCCTTGCTGTTTTTGAAGCGGCTACGAAAAGACTGGGTCTATAGTTTTTATACCCTGCTTTTTTCTTTTACATATTCTTTCAAACTTATACACTTTCTTTATGAATGAAACTCCGCCTGTTAATGTTGTTGTTCCGCAATCACCATTCAAAGTGATGATACTTCATAACATCCCTGTTTTGCCTTTAGATCATCCTGATGCTGATTCTGAACATGAAGTTATCGAAACGGTTGAAATAATTGAAAACGCACTTGCGGAGCAAGGCGTACGATTTGAAAGATTTGGTCTTGCCAGAGATTTGGCTCCTCTGATCCAAAGGTTAAATTCCGATCCGCCTGATATCGTTTTTAACATGTTTGAAGGATTTGCGGATTTTACTGAAACGGAAGTGCACCTTGCTGGCCTTTTAGAATGGATGAAAATTCCATTTACCGGATCTAAATCCCAAGCCCTTGCTGTTGGCCGAAACAAAGCCTTAGCCAAGGCTGTGCTGCAATCTTATGGCGTATGCACTCCCGGCTTTTTTTGGGTTAACGATGAGAATGTTCCAGAAAACAATTTAGGTTGGCCTGTTATCGTTAAGCCTGCAACCCAAGATGCCAGCATCGGAGTTGATCAAGGTAGTGTGGTTACATGTCAAAATGATCTCGTGGAGCGGGTTAAGTTGTTGCTTAAAAATTATGGCCCCCCCGTTTTAGTTGAGCAGTTTATTGATGGCAGAGAACTTACTGCTGCTGTTATTGAAGACCCCGAGATTACGGTTCTTGCACCTTCCGAAATTCACTTTACCATTCGAAACAAAGGCCTTTGGCCAATTATCTCTTATGATGCAAAATGGAAGCCTGAATCCCTTGAATTTGAGGGCACTCCCTATGAGTACCCTGCCAAACTTACGCCTGAGTTAATGGTGAGAGTAAAAGATACAGTAAAACGCGCATACCTTGCTCTTGGAATTCGTGATTACGGAAGAATAGATATGCGTGTTTCTTCCGATGATACTATCTATGTCATTGAAGTTAATCCAAATCCCGACCTTCATATTGTTACCGGATTGGCGATTAGTCTTGATTCTGCCAACCAGACCTATGGAGTTTTTCTTGAAAATCTTGTGACTCGTGCTTGGAAGCGTGGGCCTTGATTTAGTTTCCTTATTATTCATAGAAATAAGAAGTTGGGTCTTTCATAGAAGCATTGATAAAGCCATTTTTTCTTTCAGCACATTTATTGCATTTGCCACAATGAACGCCATTTGTTGGATAAATGCAGGAAAAAGTGTATTCCAATGGCGCTTCCCTACCTAATTTTAATACATCGGTTTTATGCATTCCCGCATAGGGCCTAAGTAGTTTTACATTTCCAGAAACCGATTCGTTAATGGCATGTTCCATGCCAAGAAAAAAACTATCAGTTGCATCTGGGAAGGGGTTGGATTCTAAAACTGCCAATGAAAGACTCTTAACTTGATTAAGATTGCACCATAAAAGAGACTTCGCAGTCAAAAGAACATTTCGTCCTGGCAAAAAAACAGCTTCATCTGGGGATTCTAAATCCGGAACATTAATTCCGGTCAGGCTCCAGTGATCTTTGTACAAATCATTTACGGGAATATCGAGCACGACTAATTCGCCTAAGTTGGGGGCCTTAAGAGCTTTAATAAATTTTTTTAGGTAATGTAATTCAGTTTTTTCCCAATATAGCCCACATTGGATAAATATTGGCCACACCTTTGGAAATTTATGGTTGACCATATCTGCCAATAATATTGCACTATCCAGACCACCACTTACTAAAACAGCAGTTGGATAATTAATAAGTTCTTTGCTAGTGATTGAATTCATAAAATACCCTCGTGGGATTTTGAAGCTATAATACTTTAGGGCTTGCTTAAATATTTTGGTAGGTGCTTCAATTACCTATTAACTATGGTATGTTAGAGTCGATGGTGGTTTTCTACTAATATTATTATTTTTTGATAAATAAATGATGGGGTTTGATATGAATTGCTTAATGGAATTTGAACCGATATTGAAGAAGTCGTCGTCTTTATCGCCCTATACATTCTCGGGTTTACCCGGGGTTTGCGAGTATCTGGCGGAACCACGCAGCAAAGAAGAGTTGGCTGCGCTTTATAAAACCTGCCAGGCTAACAAAATTCCATTTAAAATTTTAGGTAATGGATGCAACCTTCTTGTACGAAGTGCCATGGTTTCTGGTGTAGTTGTTAAGTTGACGAATCCAGTATTTTGTGGTTTTGAAAATCTGGGAAACACGGTTCGTATGGGGGCAGGGGCTTCTATTTTTGCAGCAATATCATTTTGTTCGCAAAACAATATGGCTGGTTTTGAAACACTTATTGGCATACCAGGTACGATTGGTGGAGCTTTACTTTCAAACACTAGTGATAAATCTGGACCTATCTCAAGGTTTGTCAGAAAAATTGAAGTTCTGGATTCTCTTGGTAATCTTCAAATTCGGGATAAAGAAGAGATTTCTTTTAGTGATAAAGGAAACGATCTCAGAGATTTGGTGATTCTGAGTGTTGAGTTTGCATTTGAGCATGACAAAACCGAATCGATTGTCAAAAGGTTGAGGAAAGCTTGGATTAGTAGGAAAATCCAATTGCCACTTGGCGTTCCTTATACCGGTAAAATATTTAAAAACCCAAGGGGCCTTACTGCTGCATCATTGATGGAGCAGGGTGGATTTCAAAAAGCCCGGGTTGGAGGTGCTGAGATTTGTGATCGTGATTCAAATTATATTGTTATCCACCCTAATGCCGTTGTTGAAGATGTTTTAAGATTGATTGAGCAAATTAAACAAGGGATTCGCGAAAGATTCAATGTGGATCTGGAACTTGAAATCGCCATCTGGTAATTAAGTTGTAAGTGGATAATATTGTGAAAAAAATAGTCTTCTCTTGGTTGGGTTTTTGTTTTGTAATTGTTGTATCGTTCATCTCATGTGGCGCTTTAATTCATTTTCTATCTAAAGCTGACTACTCATTTAATCGATTAATTGTTTCACGTCATAATTCTTTACAGTTATTTGCAGATATTAACTGTTCTTTTCCGCCCGTCTTGTCCAAAGAAGACTTTCTCAGTGAAGTTCGTTATCTCGGAAATTTGAAAGAAGAATACGATTTGTTGGAAGAGGGGATATTGGTGCGAATTTATAACGCATTCCAGGTTCACCCTTGGGTGCAAAAAGTTGTTGATGTACAACGGGAAGGTCCGAAAAAAATAAAGGTTATCTTGGAGTTTCGAACCCCTGCATTGGTAGTTCCCATAACCCCGATTAAAGATCAAATTGAAGTTGTTGAAAAATTTAGAGTGGTTGACGTTAATGGTGTTATTTTACCGAAAAATGCACTGCAAGTTGGATTACCTGTTCTTGCAAAACCATTACCATTCCCAACTGATAAAGCAGGAGTGCAGTGGAAAAATGAGCAAGTTATTTCCTGTGCCAAAATTCTTAGTTGTTTTTCAGGGGTTGTATTCCCTAGTGACTGTTTGATCGAAGTTAAGGACGATGTTGTTATCATTTATTCGGAAATAGGACCATTTAAAATTGTATGGGGGCCTTTATCCACGGATGAACAAATAGCCAATCAGGAAGTTGATGAAAGAAAAACCATCTTTAAAACAAAATATTCCGCATGGAAACAAACTGACATGAAAGATGGTTTCATTATAAATTTTTTAAGTTCAACTCAGAAATAGATTTAAGATTCAAGAAAAGGGATAAGGAGGCGCGACCAAGTTTCAAATGATTCTTCCTCCTCTTTAATTTTGCTGATACTTGAGAATTTACAATCTGTCAAATTAAGTTCTTTTGATTCTAAGTCTGAGGTTTCCAATTGATATAAGTGTACAATCCCCAGATGAACTTTTCCCACGTCGTTGGAATCATCATTAATAAACCCTAAAAGTTTAATATTGTTCGATGGATCGATTCCAACTTCTTCTTTAAGTTCGCGCCAAAGTCCTTTAATGTAACTGTTTTGCCCGATGTCGCCATCTTCTTTTTCGATGTGCCCGCCGACTCCAAGCGAGCGGAGCATCCTAAGCCTTGTTTCTGAGCTAGCTTTACCCCGTTGGTAGCTGAAAAATCCTTTTGGGCTTTGAAAAACCACATAGGGGATTAATTGTTTATAGTTAGGGTCGTTTTCAGCTAAATCTCTTTGCATGAAAAAGAGTTGAGGGTTTTCTAGAAGTGATTTAACCAAGGATTCAGATGCAGGATTAAACCCTTGTTTTAAAAGTGGTTCAGGAATATGTTTTCTTTCAATTACTAAAATGCTGGCTTTAATCATGGTGCTATTTTCCTGATATTTAAATTCGGGGTATTACCCTAATATATTATTCAGATATTTAGGTTAGTCAGGTCATTTTGATTTTGGAAGGAATTAGTTTTGTTATTTTTGTTTAAGTAATGGAAAATAGTGCTGTAAAGTTTAATCTAAGGTTTGGTTTAAAATTGTGTTTTGTTCTTCTTAGCAGATTAAGTCATGCAACATTTAAAATGTAATAAACATATCGCACTAAGTTCGCTTCAGAATAAAGAGCCTGTGCCGCTGATAAACGAAAGAGTTTTGGATAGCATT
>CAJCCR010000029.1 GCA_903960945.1 uncultured Planctomycetaceae bacterium | reverse complement strand
GATGGAATCATTAACTCTTGTGCTTGGGCGAAACCCTGATTTGGTTCTTTCTCTAAGATTATGCCATTCTTGACCAGCAACTCAAAAGGCTTGGAATTCAATGCATCTATTTTCGCAACCAATTGCAGACGGTCTTCTTTCTGCGATGTTACCTCGATCTCAACTTCGGTATCGCCAAGCTTGTCTGCAGACATTCCTTGAGGAACCCCTGCTTTACCTTTTCGAATAATTTTAACTTTTTTTCCTGCAGCTTCCACCGAGGTGACAAGATCAAGTTGCTTGCCCCTAAGAAGAATTTTTGTTGTTTTTTCTTGATCCATGAAGGGAGGGATCACCATGAGAATCTTGGGAGGCTCTGGGGGCTTCTCTGTTTTTTTCTTTTCCTGCCCGACTGCGTTAGTACTTAATAGCAAACCAACCAAGCTCACGGTAAGGAAGAGTATTCGAATAAAATTAAACATATAACTCTCGCACGGGTTCACCCTGATCCAGAATTTCAATCGGCCTGCCATCGGGAGTAAACAGTTGTTTTCTTGGGTCGATACCGAGTGATTCAAAAATAGTACAAGCAACATCAGCAGGGCTTACAGGCCTGCGGGTAACAAATGCACCTAGCTTATCGGTTGCACCCAGAATAAATCCAGGCTTTACGCCTGCGCCCGCAAATAACAGTGAAGCTGCTTGCGCCCAATGATCCCGGCCTGCATCTTTGTTGATCTTTGCAGTACGGCCAAATTCCCCATAAACCGCAAGTAAGGTGTCGTCCAGTAAACCACGAACTTGGAGATCTTCTATTAGTGCGGAAAGACCTTTATCGAATTCAGGGAGTTTCTTGTCGCAGCCTTCGAAAATTTTCCCATGGTGATCCCATCCACCATAGCTGACCGTGGTGAAACGCACGCCATTTTCTACCAACCTGCGTGCTAACAAACAGCTTTGGCCAAAAGTGTTACGGCCGTAGCGATCTCTTAACTTATCGTTCTCTGAATCGATCGCGAAAGCTGATCTAGCTTTGGGCGAAAGCACTAATTCAGAAGCGCGCTGTTGGAATTCTCCAAAGGTTTTCACTTGTTCGGAGTTATCGAGTTTCTTGGCGAGTTGATCAACTGCCTGCCTAAGATTTCCCCTGCGTTCCATTCGTGTTGGAGATAGTTGTTCAGTAGGAGAAAGATCTTGCACCTTGAAATTCGCATCATTGGGATCGCCTGCCTTGAATGATTCGTATCTGCCACCCAGATAGGCGCTTTTTCCTAGTTCCCAGGTGAAGGATGGGTTTCGCGGTACTGCGACATAAGGAGGCATGGAACCACCTAGTCCGGTTTCGTGGGCAACGACTGCGCCTATTGCGGGGAAATCGCCAAAGGCTGAGCCAAAGCGCCCCGACATCGCCCAATTGGTAGCAGTTTCATGATGATCGTTATTGTGGGCGCCTGAACGAACCAATGAGACTTTATCCATCACCTTTGCCATGTTGGGTAGCAGTTCACCTATTCTTAAACCAGGCACGACGGTATCGATGGACTTATATTTCCCACGAACTTCTTCGGGTGCATCGGGCTTCATGTCGAAGGTGTCGTGATGAGTTAACCCGCCACCCAAGTAGACAAGGATTACGCTCTTAGCACGGGCTTTCTTAGTTTTTGCCTGAGCTTCTAATTGTAAAAGTGAAGGTAATGAAAGGCCAGCGATGCCACCAACCCTGAGAAAATCCCTGCGGTTTACACCATCACAGTTATTAGCTTTTTTTCCAAGTATCAGATCCAACATGGCTTCATCCTTTATAATCAGGTGGCTTAATGATTAAATGAAAACTCCACCGTGTTCAACAATGCCCAGAATGCATCTTGATAAAACTCTTCCTTCGAGGTCGACTTTGCTAATTCCTTAACCAATGCAGCGGCTTCTTTTTCTGTTGGAAGTCGTGATAAGGTCGTAAGGAACATTTCCGAGATTTTTTCGTTATCTGTTCGATTATCAGAGATGAGGTTTTTTATTTTACCTTTGGGATTGCTCATTTTTTCTGCAATCCATTGCCCGTTTTGCAAGTGCAAAAGTTGGGGCAGGCTTACTTCTTCGGATCGTTCACAGGCACATGCCGTTACTCTTTCTGATCTCCCAAACACTGAAAGAAAGTAAGAACGGATGCTGGGATCGGGGACTTGCACAGCACGAATACCTTCAGGGTAGCCCGGGAAATTTTCGGGTATACCTGTTGAAAAGCTGACTGCATCAAGGATAACTTCTGCACCCAGACGTTTGGGATAATAGTGGGAATAAAACCGTGTGTCTGTTTCGTTTCCTGGAACCGTGGCCGATTCGAGTTGGTAAGTCTGAGAGTTAAGAACCAAGCGGATCAAATGCTTTGTATCGCATTTATTCTTGATGAATTCACTTTTAAGATAGGCCCAGAGTTCTTTGTTGGAAGGAGGGTTACTCGAGCGCAAATCATCCACAGGTTCGACAAGGCCCATGCCCATGAAATGCTTCCAAACCCGGTTGACCAAGGCGCCATGAAATGATTCGTTTGCTGGGTCGATCATCCATTTGGCAAGCGCCTGCCTAGGGTCGGTTTCTTTGTTGGTTTCAACAGCGGCTCGGTCGATGGGCCTTGGGCTGAGAAACTCACCGGTTCGTGGTTGGGTTACGCCGACGGGACGCTTTTGTTCATCTTCTTTTAAGTTTGCAAAAAGTGTGGTGACGCCATCTTTAGGATCTTTTCGATCGAGTCGCAGCCTCGAGAAAAAACCGGAGAAGCGATAAAAATCATCTTGGGTGTATTTCTCAAGTGGATGGTTATGGCATTGGGCACAGCCAATGCGGGTGCCTAGAAAAGATTGCGCCATGGAAGCCACGACTTCGCTGCGATGGGCTTCGCGCTGTTCCCCCACGGTTACGATGAAATAACCAACCGAAGGGTTTTCTGCCGTAGTTCCCGTCGAGGTGAGAATTTCACTGCAAAGCACATCCCAAGGCTTGTTGGTGCGAACCTGATCATGAAGCCAAGAGTGAAAGGCCCTGACGCCTTTGGTGCCACGAACATCGTGATCGCGTTCTTTTCGGTTCTGGAAAATGTCTGCAAGTTGCAAGGTCCAGAAATCGACAAACTCGGGTCTATCCAAAACCTTATCGATCATAATGGCACGCTTCTTCATGCTTTTATCTGCAAGGAAGGCAGTGACTTCAGAAGGGGTGGGCAGAATCCCTGCAGCATCAAGGAATAGCCTGCGCAGGAAAACTTCATCCGTGCAAGAAGGGCTTGTAGGAATTCCCAACCCTGAAAGTTTTTTGAACACTGCATCATCAACTGGGTTTATTGCTTTGGGGAAAGATGCAATGGGGATTGGATTTTTATAAGGAGTGGTAAAAGTAGCAATTGCGACTTGGTCTTCGAAAAACACTTGTACCGAGGTTTCGCCAGGACGAAGCGCGTTTACCAAACCATTGGCATCCACACTAAGTTGGGAAGCATCAGCAACTGCAAATTTTGCCAGCCAGGTTACATCAACAGTTTTGTTGTCAGAGAATTCAGCAAGAACCTTGAGTTGTTGTTTTTGATCTTTTGTAAGCAACATGGTTGAAGGGGTGATTTTTAATCCGGTAAGTTTTGCTTCATTTTTTAGTGGGCCGGGCATACCCGCTTTCAACCATTGAACCATCACTTCATGAGATTTGCTGTTTCTGGAAAACAGCCTGCCACCCTCATGCATTACTTCGCCCATAGCTTTACGAACAAGCAGGCTTTCGCCCGGATCTGCAGTATCAATTCTGCGAGCTAAAAATTCGCGCGTCAGCCAGGCATGATCTAACTCGGGTGCATAACCCCGCAGCGAAAGTCTGAAGCCATTTTGCCCATTGCCTTTTCCATGGCAAGCGCCCTGATTACAGCCATGCCTGGTTAACAAGGGCATGATTTCATGAAGGAAGGATGGGGCGGTTTCTGCGGTATACCCTGCCCCATTTATGAGAAGCAAGGCTATTACTGCAATCCAAGATTTTGGAGGATTTAAGTTCATGGAAGGCAATCGGAAGGAGTGTGTGTGGTCAAAACCGCAGTCTATTAAATACATCCTTCTTTATATCGGAAATAAAGTCGTCTATAAAGCACAAAAACCTGTTTTGGAAGGGGGTTTAGTAAGAATAAATCCCATAATCGGAACCTGTAGCAATAAAAAAGGAAGGGCCCTGAGGTTTTCAGTGCCCTTCCTTAAATAAAATTATAAGGCGTTGTTAGCGGATGCTAATTTTATCGGCCTTGGGGAAGTTTTCAGGGATGGTGTTTAGGGTGACTTTTCCGGTGGCGGCCCACTCGGTGCCTCTTGCGAAGGTAACTTCAAAGCCGATGCATTTCATTGCAGGTTCGGCATGGCCCAAAGTAGTGTGGAAAATTCTACCTTTGCCGTAATCAAGTACCATAAGCATGGGTTCGTGTTCGCCCGAACCGCCGGTCTTTGGGTCTGCAAAAGCAGTTGCCAAAACGGTTAGGTTCTTTGCAGGACCACGAAGCCTATCGTAAAGTTCATCAGTATTATGCAGCCATTCTGCGGGTAAACCTTTGGTGATGGGGTGTTCGGTATTGCGGGTAACGACAACAAATTCGTGTTGTTTACCATGGCTACCGCCCCGGCCTGGGGTCATATCATTGACAAACTTACCATCTTTCAAGCGGACATAAGGCCCGCTCTTTTCGGATCTGCCACCCCAGCCGCCGATGCCGATGATTTCGTTGTATTCGGCCCATGCGGGGAAGGCATTGTTGGCTGCATGAACAGGGACAAAGCCGCCACCATTTTTTACATACTCAACCAGATCATTCTGAGTTTCTTTGGACCAATCCTGGCCATTGTAATTACTTACCACAACTTGATAGTTGGAAAACTTAGGCCTAAAGGTTGCAACTTCGGGGCCCTTTGCGGGGGCGGTAGCAACTTCCACGCTGAACTTGCCTGTATCTTCAAGAATTTTCTTGAGGATAGGGGTGGTGCCTTTCCAATTGTGGTTATTCTGGCCATCAAGAATCAACGCTTTGATTTTTTCTTCTGCAAAGGAATTGCTTGCAATTAATAGTGCAAGAGTCATGGATAGTAATCGAACTGCAAACCTTTTCATCATTAAACTCCTTGAAAACATTCCTGAAAAATAGTGAATTAACATAATACATCGAAGGTGAAGAGTGCGCAATTAATTAGATTCACAAGATGACTTTTTAAATTGAGATGGCTGAGAAATTGCGTGAATTGGAAATGGGATTAACGATAGAGGTAATTAAATGCTTCTTGCGATGCGAAAGCCAAGCAATCTGTTTGAACTATTGGGAGCATCCATTCCACGGAATGCAGTCCGTAAGCACGTTTCGTCATCGATGTAGGAAGCGCCCCTGCAAATGCGTTTTTGGCCACTTTTAGGCCCAGTGGGGTCGATAACATCCCCTTTGGGATAAGGGCCATACCAATCACTGCACCATTCCCATACATTGCCATGCATGTCATAAAGCCCAAAGGAATTTGGGGAATAAAGTCTGGTAGGTTTTAGTACAGGTTGTGGTCGTTGGTAATTGATGCCTGTAGAAAAATTGACTATGTCAATTTCTCCGAATGCGAGCTTCTTAGGTTTGATATTTTTTCCGGGTAAGGGCTTCAAGGGAACCGAAACCCTGATATTTGCATTTTCTAAACCAATGGTTTCGCCAAAATAAGTTGCAGTCGTGGTTCCCGCTCTGCAAGCGTATTCCCATTCTGCCTCGGTAGGGAGACGAAAACCCCCCGAGGTTAAAGCATTTAATTTATTAATAAAAAGATGGCAACTGTTCCAGGTCACATCAGTAACTGGAAATTTTTGGCCTTTAACATAACTGGGATTATTTCCCATGATAACTTCCCATTGTTCCTGGGTTACAGGAAGAATACCTAAGTAAAAGGGTTTAGAAATGGCAACTTTATGCAAAGTTTCATTAATAAACCGATGCTTTTCGGATGTGGGAGAACCCATTAAAAATGAACCTGCAGGGATCAGGGCTAGGTCTAGGGTGATACCATTGCCCAGATCAATCACTTGTGTTTTTAAAACCTCTCCAAGAGGTTGTTTTTCTGGATTACTACTAGGGATAAGAGCCGGAGCATTTTTATTCAAGGCTTTTTGAAAACGAAGAATTAACTCTTTAGGCTTGGGGCTGATTTGCTTTGCCAAAATTAATGCGTCTTCATAATTACCAGCATTGGCAAGAGTTTCTACTGCAAGCATTCGTAATTTCATGATGCTGATTTGTGCTTCTTCAATCGGAAGCTCTAGCACCTGATAATAATTTGCCAAGCTACCACAATGTTCAATGCAAGATTCCGGTTGAATAACCATGAATTCAAGTTGTTGTCGAAATTCCGGATAGAACAAACGCAAGCCAATTTGAATCCAAGGGTCACAATTTCCTGAGGTCTTAATCAACTCAAGCAAGGCGGGCAATAGCTTCGCTTTTTTAGGAATTAACGGTTCGTGACGGTATGCAAGAACAGAAGCAATCACCGTTGCAATATCGATTCTTTGTGCACTATGGCTTGCTGAGTGTGCCAAGGATAATAATTCTTCCTCGTTTAAATTACTGCCATCCCGGTTTACCAAAAGCTGCAGGTATGTTCTTGAAAGTAGCAGGTAGACTTCATTACGAAGTGTGAAGTCTGCGATACCGTTTGGAAGATCAGGGTTACCTAGCAAAGCGACAGCTTGCTTGCAGCGATGCAAAGCATTAAAAGGTTTGACTTCAATCAGATTACGAACATCTTGAATACATTGTTGGACATAAATTTCAGGGCCGTTATCTTCAGTATCAAAAAAATGCAGAAGTTCTTCTGCATTCATATGAAACACCTGCGAACCCGCAAGAAAGTTGCTAATAGATTTTATTTGATTTTCGTTAGGATCAATATCTAAGAGAATCAGGGTTTCTGTAGGGCGGCTTATTGCAACACGTATTTGATCAATCGCAAGGCGTTTTCGCAAACGGTTTATTTCAACTCCTTTGATATCCTCTTTTATTTCCATGATAGGGGTAAGCAACTTGGCGGATTCAAGCACACACACTGTTTGAAATTCCAGCCCTTTGCTATCAGCGACCGAAAGAATTGTTTTGTTGATTTCTTCTACAAAGAAAGCCGGCGTGTTATCAAGCAACCTAATTATGGCACATCCAGGCAAATCAGCCATTAACTTCAGCAACCGAGAAAGTGTACCCCCATTAGACGCAACGCAATGAATGATTTTGCCGTTTGTTGATTCGGTAACCGGGTTTTCTTCCAAGCCTCTGGGACGATCTTCTTTTGGAAGGTGTTGATACAACCCCCTTGCAGAGTTGACAAGATGACCGATGCTACTTGGGTTACGAAGGTTTGCAGGCAGAGATATATCTTCAGGGGTTTTAAGAATGTTGGAGATGAGATCTTTGAGTCTACCCCATTCAAAATCGGTTGGTCGAACGGTCTGCCCTTCATCTCCAGTAACCAAAACACAAGGGGCAACACCGTTATTAAATTCTGCAATTTTCCTAGCAAGTAGAAGAGGAACCGAAGTTTCAAGCGGGGTAAAATCTTGTACTTCATCTAAAAGGATACGATTAAGGCATGCTAATTCGGTTCTTAAAAAACGATTGGAAAAAAGCCTGTGTAAAGCCAGCTTTGCCAAATCCAGATCAGGAAAATAATCCCAAATCGAAGCCGCACCTTCTAATGCTGAAAACGCTGCTACGACCCCATCAATAGCGGCGCCCAGAAATGGTTTTCGTCTAAAAACATAATCGTCAATGGCTGGCTTGGAATTATAATTTTCGGAAGTATTCAAATATTCGCCAACAAAGTGGGCCCGAATTTCTGCATACAAAATATCAGGCAGCATTTGCCAGCGGCTAAGGAGTGTTGGGCTCAGGCGGGCAATGCCATTATTAAAAGCGTTTTTGGCTTCGTCGTGGGTCCATCTGGGTGTATAGCCATGAGCCATTTCTTTGATGAAATCGGAGAAAAGTTTAACTTGAATGGTTGAACCCTTAGGTGTAAAGGATTCAAAATATTCTTTTGCCTGCCTGACCAATCCAACAGACCAAGTGAGATAAAGCACATGTTCATTTGATCGAGATTGAATTGCCTGCCACAGGGATGCAGTTTTCCCGCTGCCAGGATTTCCTCGAAGCAGACGAATCGCAGACAAACTGGTTATGAATAATTTTTGATCTGGTGTCCATGGAAGAGGGAAATCTGTTCCACTAATCAAATCGCTGTTGTGCACTTCATGATAATCCGCAATTTTTCCAGACTTTAAAAGGGTATGGTCATCATGGTGCCTAATGGCCCTTAGAAAAATCGATTGTGATTGCTTCGAAATTGATTTTACCGGCGGGGCAGTATCTGGGGCCCACCAAAGATAATAATGGCAACCATTGTTCCCGCCCATCGGGGTTCTGCGCCAGCCATGATTGTTGTTCCCCTGAACCCCCTTGACCACCGAAGTTCTGCCATGGGCGCAGAGGTGGGTCAGCACTAACGTTAAACGCCTACCTAGCGCATTTACAGAAGAATTGCCATTTAATGTTGCAAGAACATCATCGTGGCAATTTAAAGCGAATTTTTCCCGGGGCAAATTAATAGAATCAGGCAACGAATCATTGCTGAATGTGAGCCGTAGGTCTAATGCGGGCGGGAAAGACATTTCATTAACAACCTAAAACACATATGATCAATATCCATACCAAAAATATCTTAATGTTCAAAATATATCAATGTTATTTTGGTATTATAATTATAATCATATTGATAATAATTTGATTAAAAGGATTTTTGATTATTCTTGTTTTATTAAATAATTTTTAGCTAATTTCACTTCTAGCGATAGTTGTCAATACCAGTTTTTGAGATGCTTTCTGTGTTTTATCAAACGCAGCAT
>CAJCCR010000028.1 GCA_903960945.1 uncultured Planctomycetaceae bacterium | reverse complement strand
TCATTTACAGATACATTCTCTATTGCAGGGCAGGATTTTACACTATCTGCCCATAACTACTTAATGAAATGAAACTATGCAGACGGTACAAATAGCTCTGGGCGCAATCGGGGCTAACGAAATTTCCAGAATTGCTCAAAACTTTCAACTTAGAAAAAATAATGTTGAGAGCGCAATTAACCTCCTCCTTGAAGGGAAATCCCCTTCGTTTATCGCAAGATACAGGCGTGCCAAAACTGCTGGCATGAATGAATCTGTTATCCGTGCGATTCGCGATCGCCTGTTTAAAATAAAAACTTTTCATGATCGCAGAGAGATGATTCTCAAAGCTTTGGAAACGCAGGGCAAATTAACCGAAGAGCTTCGCCTGCAAATCCTTGCTATTGAATCTCCTAAACGCCTCGAAGATGTGTATCTTCCATTAAAACCAAGGAAATCCATCCTAGCAGCTGGTGCCCGAGAAAAAGGCCTCGAGCCTTTTGCAGAGGCTCTTTGGACTGAAGATCCTTCGATTGCCAACCTCGACGAAATACTTCCAACCATGATTAATCCAGAAAAAGGTCTGGAAACCATAGAAAAAATCACTGAGGGTGTTGTCCAAATCCTGGCTGAAAAATTAAGTGAAATCCCCGCTGTTCGTGCTTCTGTACGAAATGATTTATGGGATTTTGGCAGCCTGCGAGTTTCTAAAACCAACAAAGTTCGCGATAAGCATGGCTTAGAATTAAAAGAATTCTTTTCGTATGTCGAGCCATTGCGAAATGTTCAAGCACGAAAATACCTGCAAATTGGCAAAGGTGAGAAAAACGGGTTCCTTAATGTATTATTCGATTGGAATCTCGAACAAGCCAAGAAAAATGCACTCGAATCCCTTGTTGAAAAACCTGTTTCCCAGTCTTCGTTTGTCGAACAATCTGTAAATGAAGATAGATCTGCAGAAGCAGATCAAGCCTCTGAAGTCGTGGCGACTCCAGAAGTGGCACCTGCCCCAGAAGTAAAAGCAGCTCCTGCCCCTGCATATACCCATAAATATGTTGAACTGATCAAAAAAGCGATGAGCGTGGCTGTCGATCAAATTCTCAAGCCCGTGCTCGAAAGAGAATGCGTACGCGACTTGGGTGAAAGGGCATCTGAACATGCTGCCAGCCTGCTAGCACGATTCTATCACAACCGCCTCGTAGCTAATCCTGCAGGTGCAATTAAAATTCTTGCGATCGACCCAGGCTTTAGAAATGGCTGTAAAATTGCAGTTATTAACGAAGAAGGCAAGCTTATCGATCATGCAATAATCTTCCCCCATCAACCTCAGGGAAAGAAAGAGCTTAGCCTTTTGGTTCTCGAAGAATTGATTCGCAAGCATCAGATCAGCACCATTGCGCTGGATAATGGCAACGCTTCAAAAGCGACCGAAGCCTTGCTTTATGAATTGATCGTCAGGCTTAAAAATCCAAAGCATCTTGAAGAAGATAATAAAGAAATCCTGCCTACCGAAGAAGCGAGTGAAAAAGGCGGTACGGATGAAACGGTTGCAGAATCTGCTGAAGCACCTGCTGCTGAAGCGCCTACCCAGATTATTACCCCTGTAGTTCCAGAGCCTGTGGTACCTGTCGTTCCAGAACCTGTGGTATCTGTTGAAACACCTGCTGCTGAAGTCCCACCTGTTACGGCAACCGATGGCGCAGAACCAACAGCGGAAGCACTGGCAGCGGCTAAGAAGGCTGAGTTGGCAGCTCTTGCCGTGATTAAAAGAGCAGAATTGGAAGCTCAGGCTGCAAAGAAGAAGGAAGAGATTGAGGCCCAGAAGAAGCTTGAAAAAGAACGAAGGCAAGCCGAATACCAGAAATTGGTCAATGATACTAAAGCTACAATCAAAACCCTTCCTGAAGCACCAGCGGAAGTTAAATTCGCAACGGTGATCGAAGCTGGTTCTTCGGAATACGCATCTTCCATTTTAGGAAAAGAAGAACTTGCCGATTCTGATGTCGGAGTAAGAGCGGCTGTTTCGATTGGTAGGAGATTGCAAAATCCTCTTAACGAATTAATTAAGATTGACCCTGTTCATATTGTTTCGGGTCTTGTGGAATTTGAAGTTCAGCACAGGTATCTTCGCCCAGCTCTTGATAACGTGCTTGAATCTTGTGTGAATCTCGGTGGTGCAGATCTTAATAAATGTGAAGCAAGTTATTTGCGCCATTTATCAGGGTTAAATCAGTTGCTTGCGCAAGAAATCGTAGAGTATCGTAAAAAGAACGGGCCCTATAAAAATCGCGCACAACTTCTTGAAGTTCCGGGTTTGACTCCTGAAAAGTTCGAGCTTTGTGCAGGATTTTTACAAGTTCATGATGGTGATGAGCCTTTCGATGCCACTAATTTTCATCCCGAAGATTACGAGATGGCAAAGAAAATTCTGGATGCCTTTGGCATTACAAAGGATGAATGGAAAACCCCTGAGAAAAAACAGGAGCTTCTACAAAAAGCGATTGATGCAAATCTCAAGGATATCATCGCAACTACAGGCATCGATTCTGTTACATCTTTAAAAGATTTCCTTGATGAATTGATCAATCCTCTTTCCCAAGAACAGATCAAACGATTTGGCCCAGTTTATCGGATTAGACAATTGGATTTTGAAGAATTGCAACTTGGGCAAGAACTTCCAGGCGTGGTGCAAAACGTTGTCGAATTCGGCTGTTTTGTCGATGTTGGCATCAAAGAGAGTGGTTTGGTTCATATCAGCCAGATTTCAGCCCGGTATGTGCGCAGCCCATACGAATCTGTCAGCGTAGGCGATATTGTTACAGTTTGGGTCATTGCCCTGGATAAAGAAAAATCCCGACTATCCTTAACCATGATTAATCCAAATCGCGAGCCTGATCGCCAGAGCCCCGGAAGATCTTCTAGGGCCCCTGCTCGTGATTACCCTAGAAGGCCTGATCGTAGGCCAGATTCTAATTCCCAAAATGCGGAAGCTAATCAGGGAGGCGACTCTCAGGGTGCGCCTTCCCGCCCTCGTTCACCTGAAAGACCTGCGGGCAGATTCCCTGCTGCAAGGTCTAATAGTGGCGGTAGCAGTAGTGGTGGTGGAAGTGCAGGTAGCAGCCGTAGTAGCAGTTCATTTAGGCCAAGAGATGATAAACCTCGCGGCGCAAGGCCTCCTAGGTTGGATCCTAACAGGCCACCTCAAATTCGTACATTCTCGAGCCAAAAGCCTATCGAGAAGCCTAATTTATCGCAGTCTGCGTTATCCGGAGACTCACCCTTGGGAACATTTGCAGAACTTGCAGTTTTTTGGGAGAAATCAACTCCTAATGATGCTGGCGAAACCAAGAAGGGTGCTGAAACACAAAATCAAGCAAGCCAGTCTGCACCACAAAAAGACCAAGAGGGGAATGGTAGTCCTGAATAATGTTTTTCCCCGTAGCTGCATTATGTAAGTTTCCTGAAACAAAATAATTCCTAAAATAGTTTCGCTTCCTTGGAAGAAGCTAACATGATTAGAGGCGTTCTTTGTTTGTTCTTTTGGAGTAGTTAATGACTAACCCCACCCAAGATGGGTCTCAGCCACAAGGTTCTGGAAAACCCCCTAAAAAGCGATCTTTTTCGAATATTAGTGGGAATCTAGGTTGGCTGGTTATTCTCTTTTTATTATTGGTTCTTCTCTTCAGTTCCTCTGTTGGTAATAACAACACGGTTCTGTATTCCGATTTCGTTAAGCTTATGCTTGATGAAGAAGATTCAAAAAAGATTAGAAAAATAACTTTCATTGGTGTCGATAGGATTTCGGTTGATGTTAATGATCACGAAAGTATCAAAGACGAAAGACTCAGAGAAAAAGCTGGAACGCGCGGAAAATTCACAGTAAACCGTGCTAAGTTAGATGATCCAGGCCTTGTTGCACAAATGGATAAGCTCATCCGTAATGGATTACTTGTCGACCAGCAGGAAGATAATTTTGCCGGGCTGAGTTGGTTTATCATGATGATTTTGCCCGCAGTCATTTTAATTGTTTTCTTTTTATTCATACTCCCAAAATTTCGCGACCCAATGGGTGGCGGGTTCCTCAGTAATTACATCAAAAGCCCTGCTAAAAAGTATGAAAAGACCAAAATGAAGGTCACCTTCGAAGATGTTGCAGGCCTGCAGCATGCCAAGGGCGAATT
Source organism: uncultured Planctomycetaceae bacterium (assembly GCA_903960945.1). Taxonomy (GTDB): domain Bacteria; phylum Planctomycetota; class Planctomycetia; order Gemmatales; family Gemmataceae; genus UBA969. The sequence continues at coordinate 3,988 of CAJCCR010000028.1, read as the reverse complement.
GCAGGAAATCGTTGAGTTCTTAAAATCCCCAGATAAATTCACCAGGTTAGGAGCAAGCATCCCTAAAGGTGTTTTGCTTGTTGGGCCTCCAGGAACTGGAAAAACCCTCCTCGCCCGTGCTGTAGCAGGCGAAGCTGGGGTTCCTTACTACTCCATTAGTGGATCAGAATTTATCCAAATGTTTGTCGGGGTGGGCGCAAGCCGTGTTCGGGATATGTTCAAAACTGCCAAAGATAACTCCCCTTGTATTCTTTTTATAGACGAAATTGATGCCGTGGGCAGAATGCGTGGCGCAGGCGTGGGTGGTGGCTCTGATGAACGCGAGCAAACCCTTAATCAAATTTTAAGCGAAATGGATGGCTTCCAGCCTACAGAAACCGTCATCGTGCTTGCAGCAACCAACCGGCCTGATGTGCTCGATTCCGCGCTTTTACGGCCAGGCCGCTTCGATAGGCATATCACCATTGATAGGCCAACTTGGCAGGGCAGGCTCGCAATTCTCAAGGTTCATACCCGTAACAAGCCCCTTGCAGATAATATAAATCTGGAGATGGTAGCCAGAAAAATGATTGGAATGACTGGTGCAGACCTTCGAAATTTAGCCAACGAAGCTGCCTTGGTTGCGACCCGACTTGAAAAAGACAAAATCGACCGTGCTGATTTCGAAGTCGCTGCAGATAGAGTTCTAATCGGCCCTAAACGCGAAGAAGTTCTTACCCCGGAAGACAAACGCAGAACCGCTTATCATGAAGTAGGCCATGCCCTAGTCACCTGGTTGATGCCTGGCGCTGATCGCCCACAAAAAGTTTCCATTATTCCTAGAGGCCAAAGCCTTGGCGTTAACCTTAACGCACCTGATGAAGATCGTTTTCATCATGGCTTGGATCATTTTAAAAATCAGTTGGTCATGATCATGGGTGGTCGTGCTGCAGATAAGCTTGTTTATAACCAACCTTATGCTGGTGCAGAATCTGATTTAAAACGAGCGACAAGATTAGCTCGAATGATGGTTACCCATTGGGGTATGAGCGAAAAGCTTGGGCCCATGACTTTTAAAGTGGGCGAAGAGCATGTCTTTTTAGGCAAAGAAATGCAAGAAGCTCGCGATTTTAGCGAACAAACAGCGGCCCTCATCGATTCCGAAGTTCAAAATTTCCTCAGGCAGGCTGATGATAATGCTTTCCAATTGCTTTCTGATAATCGCGTCTACATGGAAAAAATTGTCGATGAACTCATGAGCAGGGAAGAACTTCTTCGCGATGAAATCGAAGATATTCTCAGGGCGGCTGGCTTTGTTGTTACCCCTGCGAAATCTTCTACAACCATCGCCGATTCTTAGGCCCTTATTAGCTTTATCTAATCTATTTTTAGGTATAATAATGAGCCAAGGCGGCAAAACCCCTTGGTTCTTATTTATTTCATGTCTGATGCTAAGGTTTTACTAAAAGTAAAAATGATTCGCGTTTAGTTTCTTGGTAAAACGCTTTTGTATTCTCTCAAATCGACCAAATAAATTTCAAATTACAATCGGCTATTTTCTTTCTTGGCTCGGTGCTTTAAGAGCTAAAGGCTTTTAAATGACGTTTCTAGGGTTATAAAACATTGATTTAGAACGATTTTGGTGAGTTTAAGGCCCGTTTTGGGGGTTTGGGCATGTTGTTTCTGACACAATTGGAACTATTGTCTTTTCGTGAACTATTGTCTTATTTGTTAAATGTGTATCTGAAAATAATAATTGTCATGTGATTAACTACTTTTCTTCTCGCGCTACTAATGGTCTTTTTTTTACAGTGGATAAAAGTTATCAGCCAATTTGTATTGGCGACGGCAACCCGTTCAAAGGTTTGCTGGATATATGTTTTTAGTTGCTTTTTGTGAGAGTAAACATGAAAGCGTTCATTGTTAGGTCGGCTTTTCTTGGTTTGATCATGCTTAATGCAGGCTGCTGGGGCCACGAAGGCACAGGACTTTTTGGTCGTAGGCATTCAAATAGCACGCCTCCTCCAATGCCCCAATATGCACCAGCTTGCGCACCGATGCCCCAATGTGCACCAGTTTGCGCTCCTGCACCTGTTTGCATGCCCCAGCAATAACAAGAGCATTGGCGGTTTGAATTTCGGGTTTTAGATTCTGAACTGGTTTAGGCCTTTTAGCTTGATAAGAAAAGGCTTTCTCTCCTTAGAATCTGTACAACCGTAATTGTTCAAACTTTTTTTGCTACTCTTCGAGTTTGCAATCGAAAGATTGCTTGCACCTGCCAAGTTGGGCTGCATATTCCTTTTAGTGAGATTTAAGGAATAGTAGTTCCTTCTGGGTGTGATTCTAAAACTGTTTTTAAAAAACAACTTTAGGAATCAAAGGTGTTAGATATATTCTGAATTATTCAGAATTATTTCAAATTTGAGGAGGCTGCCATGAGTTTCAGATCATTGATGATTGCAGGATTTTGTACGATCTTTTTGTTGTCTGGTTGCAATGGACATCGCGTCGGGTTGACCTTTAAACCCTGGGGTTATTTGATCCATGCGGATAAGAGTTACAGGCACGGCGGTGCAGCAATGCAATCCGGTGGCGGAGCTTGTGATTCATGCGAAATGGGAAGCATTAGTGCACCCGTTGTATCGCGTTATTCTGAACCACCTCCAATTAAGATCATTCAACAGAAGTAATTAATCGGGATGAATGAGGGCAAAGCTTTATGCTAGCCCTCATATTCCTATTTCTAACCGATTGTTTTGATTGATTGGATCATAAATTTGAAAAGAAAGAATTGATGGCGCTCCATCTTTCTTATTTTTAAACAAGAATTCAACTCGATATATCCCTTCTTGAATCCCACCCCAATTACCTTTCACTTTAACCATGGAAGATATTTTGAAGGTGTTTTTATCAGTGCCTGGTCCAATATTTTCGATATCCCAGAAAATAATATCTTTTACTAACTTATCCGCCTGATTTCTAGTTAACCAGCTTTCAAAAGATTTTAAATCTGTTCCCCTTGCAGTGATGAATTGCCCATCAAGATGCTTTAGTGCTGAAATAATCGCTCCTTGTTTTGTTTGTTTGCTAATGTCTGTAAGCACTAATTCTGCATTTTCTTTGTCGGTAACAACGAGGGCGTCTAAAATCCAATAGCCTGCAAGTAAAAAAGCAATTGCCAAGGTAGCGGTGATAAAGTGATTGAATTTTGCAAAAGCCCAGATAAGAAATAGCCCAATCCAGCCAAATATCAAGCAGCCATACACTGCCACTCTGCCTTCAAATAGCAAATCCATATTATTGCTGATCCTGCTTGAATGTGTTTGCTTTGAAAAAAACAAAAGCAGTTGCTATAAGTCCAACGCCAGCCCCGATAAAAATCCGGGCCAACCCTTTGTCCGCCAAGAATTGCAAATGGAATAGATTTAAAAATTGAGGTCCCGCCAGGCTGGTTATACCAGCAAGCATGGCAAGGGACCCCAATAGAATAGTCAGGCTAAAAAAGAGCTTTTGAGCCATAAAAGGCAGGCTTTTACAGCCTTTCCTTAGGCCATACTTCTTTGCCGTATCGTGCTTTTTTGCCTAGTTTTTCTTCGATCCTGAGTAGCTGGTTGTACTTTGCAATGCGATCGGTTCTGCTTGCAGATCCGGTTTTAATCTGGCCTGCATTAGTCGCTACTGCAATATCTGCGATGGTGGTATCTTCCGTTTCACCACTGCGATGACTGATGATGGTGGTAAAACTATTTCGCTTGGCTAACTCAATGGCTTCCAAGGTTTCGGTAAGTGTGCCAATTTGGTTTACCTTAACTAAGATGCTATTGCCTGCTTTTTCGTTGATACCCCGTTGTAAACGAGTCGTGTTGGTAACGAAAAGATCATCGCCAACGATTTGAACTTTACCACCAAGTGCTGCGGTAAGTTTCTTCCAACCATCCCAATCATCTTCGGAAAGGCCATCTTCAATGGATCGGATGGGGTATTTCTTGCAAAGATTAACCCAGTAATC
>CAJCCR010000027.1 GCA_903960945.1 uncultured Planctomycetaceae bacterium | reverse complement strand
TGCAGTAAGCTTTGGGCTCAATGATAAACTCACGAATGATCGCATGAAACTCGCTGGGTTACAGGAGAACCTTGGGTTCGAGCGAATTCGTGCCAACGATATTACCAAGGCTGCTGTTTGGTTTGCTGCTTCGCTTATGAACGAAAGCGGTATAGAAGATAACCAAGGCAAAAGGTTGCGTATGGGAATCTTGATGGATTCGTTCACTTGGATTCGTTCGTATGTTGTGCATGACAAGGCAGTGCAGGGGGCGGAATGGTCTCCTTCGGGAAAATATTATCTGAGTTTTGGCAAAGATAAATCTATCAGGATACACGACCCGGAAATATTCCCCACCACCTTGGAAAAACCAACCACGCTTGCTGAAATAATTCTCCCAGGTACTGGTGATATTCGTAACGCTTGTTTCTTTGGTGATGACAGGGTGCTGGTATTAAGTAGTGAAAACAAGCTGTTTACTTGGCATTGGCTTAAGGATAAAAAATTAAATATTGTCACCGAGGGGGTCAAATCAATCGCAGTTGATCCGAAGGGCTTATTGCTTGCCTATGATATGGGCGGGAAAATTTTTATCGACCTAAAAGGCATGAAAGATGACAAACTGGAAAATAAACTCGCAGTTGAATCTGGAATTGGCCCAATCAAGCAAATCAAATTCATGCCAGATGCTTCAGGATTGATTGCTATTTCAACTAATGAAATCGCAAAAATTTCTCTTGAAGGCAAAGTCGAAAAGTTGAAAAGCGTTAAGAACAAACTTAAATGTATCGCAATAAGTCCGGATGGAAAAAAAATTGCAGCAGGGACAGAACTTGGCGCTGTGCAGATTTGGGACCTTACGGATTTACAACTAGAACCCAAATTTGATTATTCCCATTTTGAGTCAGTTCTTTGTCTGGATTTCAACCAAGATTCAACCTTGATTGCAAGTGGCGCTGTTGATAACCGGGCAATGGTCTGGAATGTCGATGATAAAAAATACAAGTTCCAAGTGCAGCACGATAGCGATGTCACCTGCCTAGCTTTTAGCCAAAGCCCCAAATGGCTGCTCACGGGTTCGGATGACAACACTATTCGTATTTCTAATCCAAAAACTGGAAGGCCGGCCAGCAGTAATCTTGTATACAACAGTACTCTTCGCTTCATGGTTCCACATCCTCGTGTACCATTGCTGGTTGCAGGCGGTGATGACAACACCTGTGTGCTTTGGGATACCCTACCAAAGAATCGGATTTCAATTCCCCTCGAGGAAAAGCTGGACCAATTTATCATTGATAATGCAGGATCGATATTTTACCGCAATGGCCCAAAGGTAAAGGTTGCATCCACCAAAAGCATTGCTGAAACAATCGAAACTACCAAAGGTAGATACCTAAGCTTTGATACAGAATCGTTTCAAAAATCGGCTGTGCTGATTCATGAAAACGCCTCCATCATCGGAATGCTTGGCAACGATACCATTGCAATTCTGGATCAGAAAGGTGCGTTGGAAATTTGGCAGGGAACAAGCAAATTGAGCCAGATGAACTTGAGCAAGTTAAAAGCGGATTACCAAATTGTTTCTCTTAATGGTTCTAGTAACGGCAAATTTTTCGCACTCGAAATCTTAAAGCCGGACGGCCGTAAAACTTACGAACTATACAACCGCGATGGTAATCTCATCGACTTAAAGAAAATGGATGAAGCTAGCAGTATGGCTTTTTCAATGGATGAAACCAAGTTTGCCTGGGGTGATTACGAAGGGAACATTCATATCCTTGACATTTCAAGTGGGCTTTCAGGCGAACTGACTGTTCTCGAAAAAACCCATGATGGAGCAGTTTCCTGCCTGACTTTTTCAAAAAGTGGAATGCTTATCGCCTCTGGTGGCGAAGATATGTTCCTACGGCTGTGGAATATAAAAACCAAGAAAATGCAATGGGGTAAAGACCCGAACGACCCTCAACATGCCGCCAACATAAAAAACATTTTTATCGATGATGCTAAAGAAAGAATTTTAAGCTGTGGTGAAGATAGCACCCTAAGGGCATGGAAGCTAAAAGATGGCGCCCCGCTAAAGGAGGCAATGCTGCATGACAGCACGGTGAATGGTGTAGAAGTTTGGCAAGGTGTGGGCAAATCAAAAAGCAAAAACGTTGGCATTACCGGCTGCACTGAAGGTGCTGTTTATTTGTGGGATCTGGAAAAATCTCAGTTACTTTCGCCACCAATTATGTCGCTAGGTTATCAAGTCGTTGGTTTTGGATTTTTACCAAATTCAGGCAATGATCCAACCTTTATATTTGCTGATTCGTATGGGCAAATGATAGTGCAGCGCCTTCAAGAGGCACCCGAAAAAGTGACTCCCGTGCAGCTTCGAGAATTCGCAGAATATCATCCTGCATTCAAATTGCAGGACAAAGGTGAAGGCTCTGGAACCGTCTTGGTTCCATTGGCGGGGTCTGTATTAATACCCCCCAAAGACTCTGACCCTAAAAAACAATACGAGTTTCTTATGCACAAGGTGCTGATGGATTTCCAATACGAATTCCCATCCCTCCCCAAACTTACTGCAGATGCCCCATAGGACAATGAAAAAAACACCGAAAAGAGAAGAATAAGACTAGCCACGGAATTTCACGGAATAAGTTAATGGGACAAGATCATCGGAGCTTCTATTGAAGTTTTTCGAGGGCTTGGTTGCGGGTTTTTAGAACGAATTTACCAGCAAGCCATGAGCATTTTGTGTTCCGTATTTTTTCCGTGTCTTATTCCGTGGCAAAATGTTTTCTCTACTGCTTCCTTCATTTCCGTGGCGGCGAACTATTTACTTGCGCACCAAGTTTTCCATAACTTGCGAACCGCTTCTTCCCATTTGCTGCCGTAGGCTTTCCAATCGCAAATGGAAGATTTCTTAACCATGTCCCTTAATTTGCCCCGTAGCAAACTGAGCCTTGCAGCTTCACTTGCAGACTTCTTCGCCTTCTCTATGAATTCTTCAGGTGTTTTTGCAATCCAATCTTCCATCCCAACATTGCTTAAAATTGCAACGCCCTGTCTGGATACGTAGGTGGTGCCTGCAAGCGTGAGCATCGGTGTCCCCATCCATAAAGTATCACACGAAGTGATTCCCCCGTTGTAGGGGAAGGGATCCAAGGCGATATCGATTTCGCCAAGTGCTGCGAAGTATTCTTTTTTCTCCATGCGTGGAAGAAACTCAACTCGGTCAGGGTTTACCCCAGCGGTCTGCAAGGCATGCCTTACCATCTTGATGGATTCTTGACCAGGGCCCGATAACAAACGTAATTTCGAACCAGGGACTGCGCTAAGCAATTTTGCCCATAGCGAGAGCACTTTCCCATTATGCTTTGCCATGTTGTTGAGCGAGCCAAAAATAATTGCACCCGCCTTGGGCGAACGCTTGGGCACTTCAGGAGCATCTGCAGGGGGTTGATAACACCACGCCAAGCCGGGAAGTCGGACCAATTCTTCAGAATGATTGGCTTCAGTTAACCCCTTGGGATCTGCAAAGGTATCAGTGATGCGGAAACCAAACCCGGGGATGCCCGTGGTATTGGGATACCCGAACTGGGTGATCTGAATGGGTGCGGATTTCAACGCAAAAATAGGCAGTCGGCTTCCAGCGGTATGGCCTGCAAGATCCAACAGCACATCGATTTGATCTTTCCTTATCATGCTTGAAGCAGTCATATCAGGAATCGGCCTGACATCCTTAAAATGATCAACTTTAAGCTTGAACTGTTCGGTTTTTTCATCTGGCCTGATAACTGAACTATAGGCAAATACTTCAAACTTGTTTCGGTCGATGGAATCTAAAAAAGGTTCCATGAATGCATTAACGGTGTGCTTACGAAAATCGGGAGAGACAATCCCCAGCCTTAGCTTGCGGTCGCCTTCTTTGTTATTATCAAAGGGTTGTGCAGGGGGATAATTTTTCAGATGCGCTTCAGCCCATCCAGCATGTTCCTTGTATATTTCTGCTCCGGTCATGTCTGGCGAATAATGCAGGTTCAACAGCAAATTGCTATGAAACGGAATGGCCCGCGGTTGCAATGCGATCGACTTCCTAAACGCATCGATGGCTTCCTTGGGTTTCCCACCCAAGCCATAAAGGTTGCCAAGATTATTCCAAGCTTCAGTAAAGTTGGGGTTTAGCCTTACCGCCTCAAGATTATGCGCAAGGGCATTATCATCCTGCTTCAGCATTTGTAAAACAATGCTCATTGAGTTATGAGCTTCAGGGTAATCCTGCTTTAAGCTTAGAGCATATTTAAACTGGTTGAACGCTTCTTCGAGCCTACCAACATCCATCATTACCAAGCCATATTGATGGATGATTTTCGGATCGTTGGGCCTCAAATTCAGCATCATCTGATAAACCTGCATGGCTTCATCGCGCAGGCCTTGCATCCTGAGGGCGTTACCAAGATGGGAATAAAGATCGGGGTCATCTTTTTTCTGGGCGATGATTTGCTTGAACACTTCCGCAGCTTGGGGGAACTTCCCCTGTTCGGAAAGAGACTGTCCTAAACCTACTGCCGCACCAAACAGAGAGTTATTGCACTTGAGGGCCTGAACAAATGCAGCTTCAGCGCCTACAGGGTTCATACCTTTACGAAGTGCATTACCTAGGTTGAACCAGCATTCGCCAAACTGCTGGTCAATTTCCAACGCCTTGCGATAGCAATTGATTGCTTCTTCAAGTTTGTTTTTCTTAGAAAGGATCGCACCAAGGTTGGACCATGCGTGCTTGTGGTTTGGGTTGCCATTGAGAACTTCGCGGTAAATCATTTCAGCTTGGTCGGGGTTGCCTTGCTGGTGAAAGCTAAGACCGAGTTCAAATTTCTCATCGTTCATTTCTTGATCGCTCATGAATCACTCCGTTAATATCACCAGTTGCGTGTAACTTCCTGCCATTTTTTCATCGACCTACCAAGAAGGTCTTCCGAGTTCCCTGGAACGCTATAGGACTGTAAACCGATAGGTCCCGTCCAGCCCGATTTTTGCACGGAATTAAGAAAAGAAGCAACATCATAATTCCCCTGCTCCAGAGAAACGATGGCTGCATCCTTCATTCCATTAATAGTGATGCAAAAGATATGCTTTTTCCCTGTCTCAAGGATTTTCTTTTCATCTGAACCATTCTGCCAGCGCCAATGAACCAAATTAAAATGTGTTCCCAAAGTAGAAAGATTAGCTTTGGAAGCTAAGCGTAAGCCATCTTCCACCTTTTCGAGCCAGAAAGAGCGATGCGGGTAAAAAGAAATCACGGGCCCCGAGTCTTTTGCTTGTTCCACATAGTGCGTAGCATATTGCAATGCGATTGCGTCGCCCTCGGGGTCGGAGGGTTTGTATTTTTTGCTGCGTAAGGCCAGCTCTATTCGCGTGGGTCTGCTCTTTAAGCTGGAGATATAGGCAAGCAAGGCTTTATCGGGTGCATCTTCCATGAAGGGTGCGAGGTAAACCGCCCAGAGTTGCAGTTTATATTGCTCAAGCAACTTTAGGAGAGGTTCTGCTTCTGATGGGTTCCAAGTCCAACCTATGCCTGCAAACCCGAGCTTTGCAAGTAATGCGACTTTCTTATCCAACGAAGGCACATCAGGGCCTCTTAGGCCGGTATCCATGGCGTAAAATGGATATGTGGTTGCCACAGATGCGGCTTCCATCATAGAGCAAATCCCTACTGATGACAGGTTAGCTAAAAAGACCCTGCGATTAAAATCTCGCCCAATCATGGCTTCACCTTTCGTTGTTTGAAAAAAACAACAATTAACAATACCTGAAACGGCATAATACACAACCCACCAGAGTTCCGTAAAGCCTTATTTATCAATGACTAAGGGCAAATAAAGCCAAACACTAGAGATGCTATAGCCTTAATCCATAAAATTATGTCTAAATTCATGAGTAATCTCATCAATCTTTAATGCTTTTTGATGTAAAACAGAATGGTATTAACTTTTATTGATGAAGTATCGCTGTGCAATGATTGACCCTGCCGAAAGGTCTCCCGGATGTCAAAGAATCATATAAAAAAAATTGGTTTTACCCTGATTGAACTTTTGGTGGTTATCGCCATCATTGGTGTCATTATTGGTTTATTGCTTCCTGCGGTACAAAAAGTTCGATCCACTGCTGCCAGAATGTATTGTCAAAATAATTTGAAGCAAATCGGTTTGGCGATGGAAATGTATAGGCAGAATCCCCCCCAAACTTATCCTGAAGCACATAGGATTTTTCAACGAAGTGTTTTCGCTAACCCGCTAACTCAAACCAATGGCACACCCTATGATCTTGGCAATCGGGAATATCAAAATGTAAACATAGGGTTCCCTGTTTTCTTTGGTGAGAAGATTTTTGATTATGTTGAAAAAAACACCAAGACATTCTTATGCCCATCCGATTTAAACCCAGGTGGAGCACGCGAATTCACTTCCCTTTACATGAAAGTAATTGTTGGCGGTGATAATAACCCTGCAACTTTTAATGGAACATCTGATGTTGCTACTGCATTTTCAAATTACAACATCAAGTACAGCTACGAGTTCCCTAGTGACAAACCTTCCTTCATGCCTTACACCAAAACCAGTTTTAATACGCGTTCCATGCCTCATATCAATGGCAGGCGCATGGAAGAACTAATGACTGATGGGCGGGGCACCGCTAATATTGTTCTTATTTTTGACATGGATGACAATCACGGATCTGCTGGTTCAGGGAGGGGCCGTAATTTTGTTTATGCTGACGGGCATGTTTCTAATGAAGTTACCGTCGCACCAGGTTCTTAATTTTTTATTTCGGAGTTTCAATCATGGCTATTGCAGATATCCCTGAAGTTGCTGACGCTGATAAAGGAATGTCTAATTCTAATAAAATAACCTTTACGATTATTCTTGCCTTATTTTTGGCAGGTTTTTCTTATGGTGGATATTCTTGGTGGAGTGGTGCTTCTTTCCGTACAGCCATGGCAATGGTCAATGAAGATGTAGATTTTTCTGAGCTTTCAAAAGAAGATCAAAAAGCACGCTTTGAAAAGTTTCGCGCTCTCGAGAAAAAACTTACTCCCGATCAACGAGGGCAAATAAACGATGCACGCGAACGCCAGTACGAAAAAAAAGATATGCAGAAATTGACTACTTTTTTTGCGATGACCAAAGTTGAACAAAAAAAACAATTAGTAGATGAAGTTAATAAGGAAGAAAAACGCAGACTTGAATTCGAGGCTAAGCGTAAAGAATGGGAAGCCAAAAAAGCACAAGGGAATAATAAGCAAAAAGTGGCTGGGGCACCTGGCGGTGGTAAAGGCGGAGCTGCAGGTGGTGGCAATCAAGTCGCTGGTAATAAGCCAGTAGCAGGTGGAACTCAAGTTGCTAAGGCTGCTCCTCAAACAACCAGACCTGCTCCAACACCTGAAGCACGCAACAGACGCACTTCCGATCGCTTGGATAACAGCACCCCTGAATACCGTGCTGCCAAGTTGGAATATCAAAAACTTCGTGACAAAACACGCGCCGAAATGGGCCTTACTACAAACACTGGTGGCAAGCCACCTGGTGGTGGTGGTGCTCCCGGTGGTAAGCGAGGTTAGGCTTTTTTAATCCATTTGTCTATTCATATAGCAAAGCCATCCCCTTGATACAAAACAGGATGGCTTTTTATTTTTATCTTATTTCGGAGCAAAACCATGGCGATTCCTGATGAAACAATTGATGGGCAACCTTTATTATCCAAAAACAAAATCATTGTCCTTGCAGGTCTTCTTGCGTTATTGCTTCTAGGTTCGGGTTACGCCTTGTATTCTTATTCAAGCAATTCCACCTTGCGCCAGTATCAAGCCATAACTGCGGATATGAGCATGGAAAAAATGCGCGATATGCCTGCTGAAGAACGAAAAGAATACTTTGAAAACATGAAGAACCTTCGCGAAAAAATGACCGAGCCACAAAAAGAAAAAGCCGATGACATTATGCGTGAAAGATTCCAAACACAAATGACTGAAAAAATGAATAAGTTTTTCGCATTGCCCCCTGCAGAAAGAAAAGTTGAATTAGATAAAGAAGTAGACCGCATGGCTTCCATGATGAAAACATTTGGTGGCGGAAAAGGTGGGCCGCCCGGATCTCCGGTTACCGGGAAAACCTCCCAAGGTGGGGCCCCTGGAACTGCTGCAGCAACTAACGCATCAGGTGCAGGAAATTCCGCTGGTCGTGGCCAAGGTGGAGCGCCCGGAAGCGGTGCTGGAAATGCTAATGGGCAAGGTACAGGCGCGGGCGGGCCTACTAATGTTGCAAGTGGCGCAAACGCTACGGCTAAAGGTGGTGCTGGAGCTCCGGGAAATGTTGCACCACCATCTGGTGGTGGTGGTGGCCCTCCTTGGGCGAGAGGAAATCCAAATGCAACCCCTGAGCAAAAAAATAGGCGCACATCGGATATGCTTGACAAGTCTACCCCGGAATTTCGAGCACAGATGACTGAATACTGGAAACTAGTTGGTGAACGGGCAAAGGAAAAAGGCGTTCAGATGCCAAATTTTGGTGGCCCACCTACTCCAACCAAAACGAAATAATTGCTTTCTTAGAACAAATTGCTGAGTTAGAATTAGCATGATGAATGAATTAAATACTCCAGATAATTCGGTTGAACCTAGTTCATCTTTTAGCTTACGCATGAAGCTTTCTGTAGCCGCGCTTTTACTTCTACTTCTTGGAGGTATTGGATACTCCAGCTATTCGTACATCAAAAATGCCCCTATGCGGGAGTTTGATGCTGCAGTTGCAGGTGTTGATATCGAAAAAATTGCAGACATGGAAGCAGAGGAACGCAAAGCTTTTTTCGAAACCATGAAAACCATCCGTGACAAAATGTCTGATTCCCAAAAGAAAAGTAACGATGATAAAAATGCCCAGCGCATGAACGAACAGTTCAAGGAAAAATTCAACCGCTTTTTCTCTTCTTCACCAGAAGAACAACGCAAGGCTTTAGACAAAGATATCGACCGTATGGCAAACATGATGAAAGGTTTCATGAGTGGAAAAGGTGGTTTTGGCCCTCCTGGCATGGGTGGCCCTCCTAGTATGGGCTTTAAATCTGGAGATACTACCGCAAAAAAAACACCCCCACCTAGTGGCGCAAGCCTTGATAAAAATGCAACTACTTCCGGAACTGGAGCGAGTGCCACAGGTACCGGTAATACTGCAAACGCAAATGGGGCATCTGGTTCTAATACGGCAAACGCAAATGCCAACGGCGCAGCAAATGCTTCCAATACTAGTGGCACATCTAATACCGCAAGTGCGAAGGGAAAAGGAACACCCAGCCCTGAAGAGCGCAACAAAAGGCTTTCCGATGGCCTTGATAAATCCACGCCTGAAATGCGGGCGCAAATGACTGAATACTGGGTGCGTATGAACCAAAGAGTCAAAGAGCGTGGCGTACAGATGATCCCCTTCCTTGGTGGCTTCGGCGGACCAAAACCAAAGTAAAACCTTTTCGCTTTTATAATCTCACAAAACAAACTATTCATTTTTCAAACCCATCTTGATGAATCCGTTAACAAAGGGGACCAGTAGATCTTTCCTTCGTTTGTTTTTCACACTGAATTGATTCCCTCGTTAGAAATTGGCGATCTAGAGCGCAATCACACAACCTTAAGCAATTCTATTGACAAAATATTTACAGGTTCATATATATATACATTAGAACATTCAAACTTTTGAATACATTTGAAAGGTTGCTTGCTATGCCCCATCGCGCCTTGGTAGCAAAAGAAATTGCGGAATTCCTGGGGGCGTTATCTCACCCCCATCGCATTCGCATAATCGAAGAATTGCGGAATGGAGAATATGATGTGAACTCCCTTAAAGATGCACTTGGCATCAGCCATTCCGGGGTTTCTCAACACCTCATGGTGATGCGTGCTTACCGACTTGTCTCTGAAAGGCGGCAAGGTAGGCATGTTTTTTACCAACTTCGACAACCGGAAATCGCAACTTGGTTGCTCGATTCAACTGTCTTTCTTGAAAAAGAATCCGTTGATGCCAACGAACTTTGTAAAGCCATTGGAAAAACCCGCAAAGACTGGGCTTAATTCTGCAATCTTTCTTTTTTTCAGTTAATGATCGTGTGCTTTAACCACCATATTGGAGAACATCATGCAAAAGTTAATCGAAGGTATCCATCATTTCCAAGAAGAAAACTTCAGACCATTGCAAGGCTTGTTTGAAAAATTATCCAGGGGTCAAAATCCTGAAACACTCTTCATAACCTGTTCAGATTCCCGCATCGACCCAAACCTGCTTACTCAGTCCCAACCAGGCGATTTGTTTATCCTTCGTAACGCAGGAAACATCGTACCCTCGCATGGTGCGCCCTACGGCGGAGAAGTTGCGACAATTGAATTTGCTGTTGGAGGGCTTTACGTAAAAGACATCATCATCTGCGGTCATTCCCACTGTGGTGCAATGAAAGGCTTGTTACAACCAGAAATGGTCGCTAATTTACCAGCGCTTTCATCTTGGCTATCCCACGCAGAGACCACACGCAGAATTGTTAAGGATAACTATGGACACCTGGAAGGTGATCGTCTTGTTACAGCAACCGTCGAAGAAAATGTATTGGTTCAATTAGAAAATCTGCGGACACTTCCGTTTGTTGCATCACGATTGGTAAAGGGTGATCTTCACTTGCATGGCTGGGTTTATAAAATCGAAACGGGCGAGGTTTTCGCCTACGATTATCAAAGCGGGCAATTTGTTCCAATAGCGCAATACAAACCCAACGACAACACTGCACGCCGCAGGACTAGTACGATCTAAATCATACGTGACCCCAACACCAGATTATGAACCCATGGTTTTTCAGGTAGAGAATCCGGTTCTCCTTTGGTAAATCATCCTGCAGGAATCTGAATCCGATGCATTTACTTCTTAGGTGTGAGCGGTACTAATTTGATCCACTCTAGATTAAAGACATAGTGATCTTTGCTAGTGATTAGTTGGATGCGGCCATCACGGGTTTGTGTGATGGCAAGGTAGCCGTTGATATCGGTATTAGTTTTGCCCTCGGGTGCGATAAGCTTGCGATCGGGCCAGGTTTTGCCCTCGTCATAACTCACTGCTGCATAGAGGCCAGTACCAGTGTATTCACCGTTTTTGGATTTAAAAACAAGACCTTTGCGCTCCTTAAAAGGTGTTCGGGCCTGATCTGTGAAAGAGCACAGAATTATTGGGCCTTCTTTAAGACGCAAAAGAACTGGTTTTTGAGTATTGCTAACAACGGGGAATTCGCTGATGCCCCATTGCCAAGTTTCGCCGATGTCGCTGGAGTAACTTACGGGCATTTTAAGTTGAAAATGTTTTTGATTGGAATCTTCAGGGGAAAGACGGCCATAGGCCATAAGCCTCCCATCATTAAGTTGGACGATTGGCGCATGAATACCTGCAATACAGGGGCCGCTGTTACCAGGTCGGACATCATCACCTCCACGAAGATCACGGCCGCGAGACTGCCAAGTTTTGCCATTGTCACGACTGATGATGATAGAGGAATTGTCGTATGGCATCGCAATAACGCCATCTTTAAGGCGGATGGGATGGTTGGCCGGCTCGCCGTGGGAACGTATCACCTCGGCTTTAGACCAGGTAACCCCATTATCGGTGGAACGTCGAACTAGGTTGTCGCCATGCTGACGGGCTTCAACGAAGTGATAGAGCGTTTTGTCGCTATCCCACCATATCTTCGGTGCATGATCGTTTACATCTTGAGGATCCCAGAATGCAGAAGCAAGATCCCATTCACCGGCACCCAAGCGCAGCCTTGAGGCGGCATTTGAAGTGGTTAGGTCCGTTTCTCCGATTGTGGAAAACCAAACGGCAAGCAAATCACCATTAGGGCATTCGGTGATGGCCGGACTGTGATTCTGGCTGATAAACACGGGGCCCACCGATCCTTCAGGAATGCGCACGAATGGCTTAGGGCCTTCAAAAAAAGGTACTCCCTGGGGCTGAGTTGTTATGATCGGAACTTTCTGACTGACATTTTGCATGACAAGGGGTGGCACATGCGGGGGAAGCGGTTTTCCTTTTGGAGATTCACCCTGCACCACACGAAAACCAATCCTCTCACTTACGGAATTCTGGACCCAAGAACCACGGTTGGCAGAACGCAAAAATCGTATCATCGAGGAATGGAATCCACCCCGAAACACCCGATAATCTCCATCGGCACGCCCAACCGGATCAGATTGGTCTGCTGCTTCATACGGTCCATACCAGTCAAAGCACCACTCTGCCAAATTTCCGTGCATGTCATGCAAGCCCCATGCGTTCTGGGTCTTTTTTGCCACTCGAAATGAACCTGCGCCTCCGGCTTTCAACTCTTCCGGTGGATGGATCAAGCCGAGAATCTCGCCTTGCTTCAGATTTTTTTCAGAAGCCTTGCTGCTATCACGCCAGTCATATTCGCGTGGCATATTACCGGGCGGAAAATAGGCTCCCCGATAATTTTCATTACCGAACCACTTTTGATGGCCATCAGGCAAGGTGTTACCAGTGTTATAAAGCGTGGTCGTGCCAGCACGGCATGCAAACTCCCATTCCGCCTCGGTTGGAAGGCGGTAGGGTTTACCCTCTTTCTTTGAAAGCCACTCACAGAACGCCACAGCCTTTTCCCAAGTCACTCCACCCACTGCATCATCATCCGCAGGCTTAAACTTTGGATTGTTCTTTTTAAAATCTGGGTCGAATTGACGATACTGCCCCACCGTAACCTCGGTGACCCCCATAAAAAACGGTTGGGTGATCGTAACTTTGTGGGCAGGTTTTTCATCGAAGTCAATCTGGTCCTTAACCTTCCATAGTTCGCCAAATCGCTTCTGGCGCAGGTAGTCCTCCAAGGGCGGTCCATCCTGTCCCATGGTGAATGTGCCGGGTTGGATGGGCACAAGCTTCATACCGATGGAGTTCGTGACGGGCTCTGCGGCTGGCAACACTGCAAGTGATGGAAAGAGCAGGGCAGCGAGGAAGTAAAGATTTATTATTTTATCTCCAAATTACTCACCGGCACGATTGCTAATTCGTTGGCGGCATGACTCTTGTTCGTGTAGCCAATATAGATTTTGCCTTCATGCTCAACTGCGTAGGGATAACTGAAGTCGATGTTGGGGGCGGAAACTCCTGGCGTGAACTCCGAAACTGAGGTGCGGATGACAAAGACTTTACTAAAGATGGTTTCACCTGGTTTGCTTACAGCGATAGTAAGGGGCGAACGCGAGCCACCTGTATCGGCGGTGGTAGTGCAGACGAGGTAGCGCTGGCCCGTACTGAGTATGCCGGCATAAGGCTTGCTGGTTGCCATCGGCAGGTTAGACTTTGCAGTAGGTGTCCAGGTGCGACCATGGTCTTCGCTAAACGACAGCAGGGCCAGCGGTTTGCTGCCATACCGGGAGATGTTAAGAATACGTTTGCCTTCTACGATGACGGTAGACTCGCCCCAGATATTGCTGCCCAAACCCTGCTCTGCAGGAATTACGACTTGCTCCCATTTCGTGAAGTCATCGCCCTTGCTGATGGCCACTGCGGGCAGGTTGCCTACCTGACCTGGAGTTGACACATGGAGCCCCGCCATGATCCAGTTTCCGTCCCCCATCTTCTGCGGCTCCTGCATTGGCCAGAAGCCGTTCTCAATGATTATGCCCTTAGGCTCCCATTGGCCTGAAGTTTCATTCAAGACATAGGCGCGTGTATGAGTACGCTGGAAGTTATCATGAAAGGCGCCCATGAACGCCCAAAGTTTATTGCCATGTGAGATAAACACGCCGTGGCTAACACCGAGATTGCCTTCACCCGCATCCATCACGATGGGCTTCCCCCAAGTTTTCCCACCATCGCTACTCACACGAACATGCGCCTCCTCCGTAGCCGTATTTTCTTCACCTTTGTTGTAGCCGTAAGACGCATAAAGCTTCCCCTTGTGCCAGGCGAGTCCAACGCCCAGCGTCCATTTGCAATTGTCCACATCAGGGCGCTGTTTCTTGATGACATGAAATTCCGAGCCTTTAACTAAAGGTAGTTCTGATGCTTTTGGAAGCTTTTGTGTATTGTCCCAGAGGGGCAATGAGGCGGTGATAGTCTTTGAGATATCATGCTTGGCCAATACAGGCTGATAACTCGAGGTAATCTCCTTCGCATTTAAAGCGCGCGGTTGGTAAGAGAATTCGTCCACTGCCCCATGAAATGCCTGCAGCACTTTTTTATTATCCCAGATGCCGCCTAGCGTGATCGGTGCCTCTGTTGCTTGAATGGGCATCTTAAGCTTAACCTCGCCCTCCAGCTTTCCATTTAAATAGAGAGCTGCTTTATCTGTATCAGCTACTAAAGTTGCGAGATGCCATTGGCCGGGGATGATTGGTTCGCCACAGTTAATAGTAATCCAACCGCCCTGTTGCAAATAGGCCTTCAACTTGCCATTTGGCTCGATCGTAAGGCTCCACTGACGCTCATTAAGGGAATAACGGTTTTTGCCTACGAGCATCTGTTGGCCTAAGGCAAGGTCATATGGATTAAACCACAGCGAGATGGTGAACGCACCGCTTGCGAATTTCGCAGTATCTTTTAGTTCGATAAGCGATTCGCCATCGAGGGCCAAACTCTGACCCACAGCACCCTTGGCCAATTTGACCTTTCCATGAACAATCAATGTATCTGTGACATCATTTAGAGGCCATTCGGTAGCCAGAACTGGCGCTGTAAGACTTAGCAGCAAAAGAATTCCGAAAGTAAGGTTCAATCTTGTCATGGTTTTCAAGATCCTCTTAGCTTCTAGTGTAAAGCATTCAAATGGTAATGCCCGCTGTGCAGTACGGTTGGGAATCGCAGGCGTGACTTATCTAAATCCCGCGATGGTTTTCGTATCTGCCAAGGGTGAGTCGTAACTAGGTAATAGATCAAACCTCGATCACGATCGATTTACGCAGATCTTTCCCAACAATTGAATCATTCTCTTAAACAAGCCCTTCGAGCGGACCGGTAGCAGTACTGAAACGCTCGATCTCAACTCCGCCCTTTTTCAGCATGGATGTATACAAATTGCATAGCGGTTGCTGATCCTGACCCATGAGGGGAATCTTTTTCTCGGGGTTAGACTTTGCTCCCGGGGCAGGGTTAAGTTCCTGATTCACCTGTTCCAGATAAGGCTTGTTAAAGGCAAGGTGCTGGCCGTGGCGGAAGCCGCCACCAGCAAGGATGGTTGGCAGATTGTAAGTCCAGTGAGTGTTCCCATCGCGAAGATTGCTTGTCATCAACATCATGGTGGAATCGAGCAGCGATGTGCCACCTTCCTTGGCAGCCTTCAGCTTGTCGAGCAGGCCGCCAAAGGCCTGAATCAGCTCAACTTCAACCTGACGGCATTGCGCAAGCTTTTTGGGTTCCTTGCCATGATGAGAAAGATCATGATGCATACCGAAGGTCATTAAGCTGATAGAGCGGGTGGAGTCCGTGATCAGTGCGAGGTAGATCATGTCTACCATAAGCTGGAACTTTGCCTTTTGCTGCTGGGCATCTGCAATGTCTTTCGGTTCGCCACCAATTGCCTTCGGCTTGGGTTGGTTCACCCACTCGCGTGTCATTTTAAGCTGGCGTTCTACATCGCGTACGGATTCAAAGTATTCGTCGATGCGTTGGCGGTCGGCACTGCTGACCTGACTGTTGAGGCTCTTAGCTCGATCCCTTACGAAATCAAGCATGCTGCGTCCTTCATCGATACGGCGCAGGTCGGCTTCCATCTCAGCGGGAGTTGCAGTTAGAAAAAGCTTTTTAAAAACTGCTGAGGGGCGATCCATCGCAGGAATCGAGACGCCATTGGCGGTGACCGAAAGCGATGGGCCTTGCGTGGTCAGGGTGAGGCTTTCGTAGCGAGTCTCACCACGAAAACGGATGGCAAAAGCTTGATCCACTGAGATAGTGTTTTTGAGATTGTGGGAATAGTCTGGATAGGGTGCACCGGTAAGCATAACTGCTTCCGCCTTATGACCGCCACCCCCGGTGTTGGGATGGCTCAGACCACTGATCACCGTGAAATCATTGCGATGTGCCGCAATATGTGCAAGGTGTGAAGGAAGAATATAATCACGACCAGTCGTGACCGGTACGAAAGCGGCAGGGTCAAAACCAAAAGGAACGCCAATGCAAACCATGCGGCGTGGCGGAGTCACTGGGGCAGCTCCTAGATATCTCGAGGGCAACATCGAGTCTAGCATCGGTAATCCTATAGCGATGCCTGCGTTTTTCAGAAAGAGGCGGCGTGGTAATGGTTTCATTTGTTTTCCCTATTCGGTAAGTGATTGCTCATTGTGAAATTCATATTATTTCCGAGTGATCAGCTCGCTCTGAATGACTTCGTGGATTAGTGTTTGTAGACCGTACCCGGATGACTTAGATTTTTCCAAAATCGCATCGACAACGATCTCATCTTCAGCCTCCACACTCACACCCGTTGCGAAGGTGGCAAGCTTACGGACGAGACTACGGGCAAGTAGTTCGGGCCTAGAGGCAAGAGTCGCTTTGTAGGCGCGAACATCTGCGATTTCTTTACCATCGGGAAGCTGGCTCTTGGTATCCACCGTGGCGCCTTTAAGATATTTGACACTACCGTAATCACCACCATAAAAGACGCGTGCATTTTTAAGTTTTTCACCACTCTCGGTAGTGCGATAGTAATCGCGATAGCGGCCAATGGGATCGAAGGCTTCGAGCACGAAACCAGGCGGATCAATTTTCTGATGGCAACCTGCGCAGCTCGCTACAGACTGGTGCTTAGAAAGTTGCTCGCGGATATTGG
>CAJCCR010000026.1 GCA_903960945.1 uncultured Planctomycetaceae bacterium | reverse complement strand
CTGTTGGCGGAGTGGATTTTGCAATTCTTGAGGATCGAAAATTCAAGAGCGGGCCTGATGGGAAGATTCCCAAGATGGGCCCCCGCCCTGATCATATCAATGATCCTAAATATGATCCCAAAACGATCGATCTTCCGAACTTGCAATTGCTGGGTGTCAGGCAGGAAAAGTTTTTGCAAAACTGGGGTCAGGATTGGACGGGCGCACAGATGAAGTGCGTTCTTTCACAGACGGCATTTTGTGGTGCGGTGCATATGCATGGTGGGCGCAACAGCAGATTGCTCGCAGATTTGGATTGTAATGGTTGGCCCCAAACCCCGCGCAATAAGGCCTTGGAACTTATTCGCAAGGCATGGGCCGTTCATTTATGTGGCGACCAGCATCTTGCTGTAACGGTCAAGCATGGAATAAAAGATTTTAGAGATGGCCCATATGGTTTTACCGGCCCTGCCTTGGTGAATACGATTTATGGCCGTTGGTGGCACCCTCTTGATGAGAAGGCTGGCCCCAACCCTGTGAAAGGCAGCCCGTTGCCATGGACGGGGGATTTTCTTGATGGATTAGGTAATAAGATTTCGATGATGGCGTACGCAAACCCGGAAGATATCACGGATGAAAAAAAGCGTTCGGATGGATATGGTATTGCTAGGTTTAACAAGAAGAGTCGAACCATTACTTTTGAATGCTGGCCTCGTTTTAGTGATGTAAGAATGGGAGACAAGGCACAGTTTCCAGGTTGGCCCATCAAGGTTGCAATGGATGCAAACGATGGCAGAAAAGTTGTGGGCTATCTTCCGGAGATAGTTTTCGAAGAGGGTTTGAATGGAGTAGTTCAGGTGGTCGAGGAAAAAACCGGAGAGGTTCTTTACACGGTACGTACTCAAGGGGGAACGTTTTCTCCAAGGGTTTATGCAGAAGGAAAGTACACTGTGAAAGTTGGCAAGGATAAACCGGATGCTCAAACCCTGAAGGGATTGGAACCAATGCATGCTAGTGATACTGCCAAGAAAAGGATTAAAATAACACTTTAAGTGCCATTAAATGATTCACAGGTTCAAGCAACGGTTGGCGTGTATAGATATTTTATGTTTGTGATAATTAGAATGGCTCATGCCATTGCAAGAGGAGAGGATAATACCATACCCAACTTTTCCGATTGTGATGAATGATCTTCAGTATCTCAAAGAAGGTTATGAATTTTTGGGCCGTTAATATGTTCGTTAGGACAAGTTGCTAGTTCAAGGCAAAAACCTGCGGAGAATGGTTAGCCATGATCGGTCTTTGAAAAACATTCTTGCTAGTATAACTTGTATCTTTGATAATATGACCATGTTGTTTATGTGGGATTTTATTTAGGAACTTAATCATGCCAGTTATTAAAAAGTTGTTGGTGATTGTTGCGCTAATTGGGATTGTTCCCTTGTTTGCTCATTCCGAGGAAAACACTCTTTCTGATTCTGAAAAAAAATCGGGCTGGAAATCCCTTTTCGATGGGAAGACAACCAAAGGTTGGCGCAATTACAATAAAAAAGAAATCAGCACCGGCTGGCAGGTTAAAGATGGTGCATTGACCCGTGTGGATAAAGGTGCTGGCGATATTATCACTGCCGAAAAATATGAAGAGTTTGAGCTTTCGCTGGAATATAAGATTTCCAAGGGTGGAAATAGTGGCATCATGTTTCATGTTATTGAACAAGCTGGGCCACCTTGGCATTCAGGCCCTGAAATCCAGATTCAAGATAATGTTGATGGGCACGACCCACAGAAAGCAGGCTGGCTTTACCAACTTTATCAGCCATCAATTGATACTAAGACTGCTAAGCCAATTGATGCCACCAAGCCTGCAGGGCAGTGGAATCATGTCAACTTGATCATTGCCAAAGATAAATGCGAACTGAACATGAATGGTATCCGATATTGGACTTGCAAGCTTGGCAGCCCTGATTGGAATGAAAGACTTGCCAAGAGTAAGTTTGCAAAGTTAGAGATGTTTGCCAAGGCTGGTCAGGGGTTTATCTGCTTGCAGGATCATGGTGATATGGTTTCATATCGCAATATAAAGATTCGACCTTTGAATAGTGCTACCCCGATTGTGGATCCTGTGGATGGGAAGAAAAATGTTTCCTTGGCGCCTGGTTTTCCCAATGTTAAGTGGTCGGGTTGGGATGAAGTTGACGAAAAGGGTAAAGTTCAGCCTTTAAGGCCGATCATTATCACTCATCCGGGCGATGGTACGAATCGGGTTGTTGTTGCTATGCAGCAGGGGCAAGTTCATCTGATTCCGAATAATTCCAAAGCTGAGAAATCCAAGATCTTCTTGGATATAAGTTCCAAGGTGCGTTACATCGACAAGGAAAATGAAGAGGGGTTTTTGGGTCTTGCCTTTCATCCTGATTACAAAAAGAATGGCGAATTTTTTGCTTACTATACTGTTAAGCATACGCCACATGTGTGTGTGATTTCCCGATTCAAGGTTTCCAAGGATAATCCTGATCAAGCAGATCCTGCTTATGAAGAAGTGCTGCTTGAAATCCAACATCCTTTTTGGAACCACAAGGGTGGCACGCTTGCGTTTGGACCGGATGGTTTTCTTTACTGTGCGATTGGGGATGGTGGCGGCACTGAGTCCTACAACAACGGGCAAAATCTAGGTAGTCTTTGTGGCAAAATCATTCGCATTGATGTTAATAAAAAAGATGCAGGTATGAAGTATTCTATTCCCAAGGATAATCCTTTTGTGGGCCAAAAAGCTGCACCCGAGATTTTTGCCTACGGGTTTCGCAATGTATGGCGCATGGCTTTTGATAAAACCACAGGCAACCTCTGGGCTGCAGATGTGGGCCAGAATCTGTGGGAAGAAATCAATATTGTCAAAAAGGGCGGCAACTATGGTTGGGCTATTCGTGAAGGTGCCCACCCCTATGGAAATACTGAATCTAAATCGGCCCAAAATCTAATCGACCCTGTTTTTGAATATGATCATCGGATGGGCAAGTCCATCACAGGCGGTTTTGTT
>CAJCCR010000025.1 GCA_903960945.1 uncultured Planctomycetaceae bacterium | reverse complement strand
TTTTTGTTTAAGTAATGGAAAATAGTGCTGTAAAGTTTATTCTAAGGATTGATTAAAATTGTGTTTTGTTCTTCTTACCAGATTAAGTCATGCAACATTTAAAATGTAATAAACATATCGCATTAAGTTCTCTTCACAATAAAGAGTCTGTGCCGCTGATAAAAGAAAGAGTTCTGGGTAGCCTTGTTTTTTATTTGTTACTATTTGGTTTAATTTTGGTGCCAATATTAAATCATGGCTGCCATTCCAGCCCCCATACAGATGATGAACTTTGCTTGGATGCGTTTGAGGTTAAAAATAATGTGGGGTTAAATAAAAAAGCCCGACCAAATAAGTCGGGCTTAGAGTTTATTAAGTAATTCTTAAAGCTTTGGTACATCCATTGGCAATGGATTGGTGTAAAGATCGAGTGCGGTTATTTTGAGTGTGGTGATCGCTTTTTGAATTTTTGCTAAATTTGGGTCATCACGTGAATCAAACCCTCCAACCGTGACAATGCTACTGGTTCGCGTATGCAAAACATAAGCATCGAATTCCAGTTTTCTTAAAACACGAGCTGTTTCATGAGCTTGCAAAGCTGCTGCGCCTAACATATCGCCTTGCCTGCTTCCAAATAGTTTATCCATAAATGATGTGGTTACGGCTTTGGTTGATTGAAGAATCGCGGAACCGTTATACTCTTTAACTACCAAAGTGACGGATTTTGAGTTTTTTAAAAGGCTGTATTTTTCGTCTGCATTAAGTGTTTTTAATACTGGGTCAGGTTTGTTATTTGCAATAGTTTGATTTGGTATAAGAGGGTTTCGCACAACAAAAGCTCGTGTAAACGGATTTACTCTTTCTCTTCGGATTTCAGCGCCTTTTTTGTCTGCGGTTGGAACATAAATGTTAATTACATCAGAAGTTTCTTTTCCTTGTTCCAGTTTCAAATCAGGGGGAGGAAGCTTTTTTATTTTCTCAAGATTTTTACGGGCATCTTCAATATCTTTGTAACCGCCGACCAATACGGCGCATTGTTCAGAAACGCGGGTGAATTTCATCGGCTGCCTTAATTCAGGGCTCATTTTTTGTCGTCTTTCGAAGTCTGCGATTTGTTTTTTCTTTTCTTCTTCCCCGTAATTAAAAATGTACCCTTTGAGATTATCTCTTGTTCTTAGGATTTCTGAAATTTGCTTTGATAATTCTGGCGCATCAACCCCCGAATAACTGGCGCAGCATATTAGCCATGTGCCTGCTTCGACCGTTAATGGATAAGGGTTTTTTGAAGCTGATGTGTTTGCAATACTCGAAACTACGAAGATACATGCACTTAAAATAACGGATGCAAAAAGACGCATCTTGACCTCCATTTAATCAACCAAAACCTTGTGCTCGGCTTTTCCGAACGACAACTTTAGTTATTAGATGAGAGTCTGATAACAAATAAAAATAAATTAGTCCAGAGGCCAATTGCTTCCCAAGGCCTTCATTTGCTCCAATCTTATCTCCCCAATTGCCTGTTTACCCAATTTTAACATGCTGTCGAGTTGTTTTTGGTCGAATATGGATTCTTCGCCGCTTGCTTGGATTTCAATAAACTTCCCGCTACCTGTCATTACAAGGTTGCTATCAACTTCGGCCCCAGAATCTTCTTCGTAGCAAAGGTCGAGTAATACCTTGTCATCAACAATACCCATGCTAATGGCAGCGATGCTGTCTTTTAAAATTTCGTGAATAGGTGCAAGTGGTTTGTCGGAGTGTTTCTTTTCAAGTGAGCGCAACGCATCTACAAGGGCAACAAATGCTCCATTAATGCTAGCCGTTCTTGTACCGCCATCTGCATCTAAAACATCACAATCAATCCAAAGGGTACGCTCACCTAGTTTTTCCAAATTTACAATTGCGCGTAAACTTCTGCCGATAAGTCTTTGGATTTCTACGCTACGGCCATCAACTTTCCCAGATCTATCTCTGGGCTTTCTGTTTCCTGTACTTCCTGGAAGCATGGAATATTCTGCAGATAGCCAGCCTTTTCCTTTGCCTAATAAAAAAGGTGGAACTGATTGATCAATAGTGCAGGTGCAAAGAACGGTTGTTTTGCCGCTGGAAACCAAAACGCTCCCTGGTGCTTGCTTGGTAAAATTTCGTTTAAAACGCAAGGGTCTTAACTCATTCGCTTTTCTTCCATCAATACGCATGTTGGTAATCCTAATCTGTGTTAGTTATTTTTTTGAGCCAAGAATCATATCGAGTAAAATCGCTTTTTGGGCATGCATTCTGTTTCCTGCTTGTTCGAATACAATGCTTGCCTCTCCATCAATTACTGAGTTTGTAACTTCTTCGCCCCTGTGGGCAGGAAGACAATGCATGAATTTGCAATGCTTTGGTGCTTTGCTCATCAAACGATCATTGATTTGGAAGTCTTTGAATTTCTTGATTCGTTTTTCGTTTTCGTTTTCCTGCCCCATGCTGGTCCAAACATCTGTGTAAATGATATCCGCATTTTTGAGGCTATTAATCGTATCTGAGGATTGATTTAAAACCGCTTTTGGAAATCGCTTGGAAAACAAATCTAAAAAGTCTTTGTCAAAATGGTAAAGCTTAGGTCCTGTAAGAATAAAGTGGTAACCAACCAATGCGCAAGCGATTGCAAGAGTTCTCGATACATTGTTACCATCCCCAATAAAAACAACTGTTTTTCCTGGTTTTGGCCCAAAGGATTCGCGAATTGTCAGGATATCTGCAATTGACTGGCAGGGATGAAATTGATCACTTAGACCATTGATCACGGGGACCGAAGAGTTTTTAGCAAATTCGATAATAGTATCGTGGGAAAAAGTTCGTAGTACAACTGTGTCAACATAATGACTCATGGTGCGGGCAAAATCCGCAACAGTTTCCCGGACACCGATCTTGCCATCTGCAGTGCCAAGAAATATTGAATTTCCACCCATTTGCATCATCCCAGCTTCAAAACTAACTCTGGTTCGAAGTGAGGGCTTTTCAAAGATAAGTCCCAAAACTTTTCTAGGTAGTAGGTCTGGCCGTTTTCCTTTTACCCAGTCTGCTTTGATCTTTTCTGCTAATTCGAGAAGTTTAACGAATTCCGATTCGTTGTATTCAAGTAATGAAAGTAAATGCTTCATTTGCGTTACCATTAATAATTTTGATTAACTGCTTAGATTGTGCAGCAATAAAATGTTATCCAAGAATGATTTTTTCGAGTATGTCGCAACCCTCATCAATCTCAGCATTGGTAATGTTGAGGGCCGGTAACAAACGAATTACCGTGTTGTGGGTGCAATTTATAAGTAATTTTTGATCTAAACATTTTTGGACGATGTGGGTGGCATCTTCTGAAAGCTCAAGCCCAATCATGGCACCAGATATTCTGATGTCAGTAATCAGGGAGCATTTTTCTTTCCAAGATTCGAATTTGTTTTTAAACCGATTGCCAATGATAACAGCCCTTTCAAGAAGGTTTTCTTTTTCAATTGTTTCAATCGTTGCTAGTGCCGCCACACAGGCGATTGGGTTGCCACCGAATGTTGCAGCATGAGTTCCTGGTTTAAGCTTTGCTGCGAATTCTTCTCGGGCTATTAACCCACCACATGCAACACCCCCCGCCAAAGCTTTGGCCAACGAAACGCAATCAGGGATAACATTCCAGTTTTGGTGTGCAAACCACTTTCCTGTCCTTCCCGTTCCTGTTTGTACTTCGTCGAAAATTAACATTAATTTGTTTTCATCACATATTTTGCGCAACCCTTCAAGGTAACCTGCGGGCGGTAGGTTGATTCCACCTTCACCCTGAATTGGTTCAACCATGATGGCACAAGTTTCTGAATCAATTGCCTGGCGAGTTGCTTCAAGGTCGCCAAATGGGACATAAGAAAATCCCGGCAACATCGGCTCGAGGCCTTGATGGTATTTTGGTTGCCCGGTTGCACTAAGCGCAGCAAAAGTTCGGCCATGAAAACTGTTCAATGCAGTGATGATTTTGTATTTTCCTGGGCCGCCATTCAGTCGCGCCATCTTAATAGCTGCTTCGTTAGCCTCAGTACCGCTATTACAGAAAAAGCACTGTCCACCCCAACCAGTTCTGGTGGCGAGCGCTTCCGCAAGCATCCCTTGAGGTTCGGTGTACCATGAATTTGGAACATGGATGAGTTTGCCTACTTGGTTTTTTACTGCTTCAACGATAAGTGGCGGGCAATGGCCAAGCAATCCACATCCCCAGCCTGGAAATAAATCTAGGTACACATTTCCTTCGTCGTCCCAAACTCTGGAACCTTCGCCGCGAACCAAGCAAACAGGAAACTTTTTGTAATTTGCAATTACATACTTGTTGTAACTGTTCAACAAGTTGGAATTCATAGTAGTCCTTTTCTTTAAATGTTAATTCAACTCAAATTATAGTGTAATCTCTGTACCGGTGCCTTGTTTGGTAAATATTTCAAGTAGTAATGAATGCTTTTGCCTGCCATCGATCATATGGGTTTTACCAACACCCTTTTGCAAACTATCAAGGCAAGCTTCAACTTTTGGGATCATGCCGGAATCAATTATCCCTTGCTTGATTAATTCTTGGCAGTCTTTTTGATTAAGACTGGTGATCAAAGATGAAGGGTCTTTGCGGTCTCGAAGTATTCCTGGCGTATCAGAAAGGAAAACAAGTTTTTCAGCTTTTAAACTCATTGCAACAGCGCAAGCCGCAGTGTCGGCATTGATGTTGAGCCAAGAGTTTTTATCATCAATCGCCAACGAGGGAATGACTGGGATCACCCCGGCGCTTATAAAATCTGAAATAAGGTTGTTGTCTACTTTGTCAACGATTCCAACATGCCCAAGATCTGTAAAGCCGTTTTCAGTAGGCAACAACCATTTTTTGCCCCACAGTACCTGCATTGCGCCGGTATGAAGAGGGATAGCTCGGCCCCCAAGATTTCTGATTCGTCTAACTATATCAGCATTGGTGTCATTGGTGAGAACTTCCCTGACAATAGCAAGAGTATCGTCATCAGTAATTCTACGACCTGCAATTTTTTTTGGCTGAAGGCCTTGCTTGGCCATAGCTTGGTCGATTGCTTTGCCCCCACCATGAACCAAAACGGGGAACATGCCAGCCGTTTCCATTAGAACCAAGTCTGCCAGAGTGCTGGTAAGGCAGCTTGAATCATCCATGATGCTTCCGCCTAATTTAACCACCACAATTTTTTTTCTAAAGGCCCTGAAATAATCCAGCGCCTCTACCAATGCCTCAGCTTTATGTAGTGCATTCATTTTTATTAAACCTAAGTAATAAATGGTAATAATAGGGCTGATTTCTAAGATGTCAACACTTCTAGGGGTTAATTGTCATTTGTTTGAAACTTTGATGTGGAATAAAAATATTAAATGGTATAATTAACAACTGTTTCCTATTTTCATTTGGAGGAAGTTATGAAAAATCTTGTTCTCGCTGCTTTTGGGTTATTGTTTTTTGTCGGAATGGTTTCTGCTGCCGATAAGCCTGCAAAAGAAATCACCCTTAAGGGTGAAATTAATTGCTCTAAGTGTGCCTTGAATGAAACTGCAGATTGTGGCCATGCTATTAAGGTTTCAGAAAATGGCAAAGAAGTAATTTATTACTTTAAAGATAACGGCAAAGCCGAACCTTATCATGATACGGTTTGCAACGGGCCTGCTAAAGGTACCGTAAAAGGTGTTGTGCTTGAAAAAGATGGAAAGAAGTGGATTGTTCCAGCAAAAGATGGCGTTAAGTACGACTGATTTTCATGTTCTTGTGTTTTATTTTGCCGTGATTGGTTCTCCAGTCACGGCTTTTTTGTTGGTTACCCTGCTACAATAATTTGGTACCATGGCTTGATCTATACAGGGAGGAGATACCTGAATGAAAGTGATTCTTGCAAATCCAAGAGGTTTCTGCGCCGGTGTTAACATGGCTATTGAAAGCCTGGAAAAAGCCTTGGCAAAATTTGGCTCGCCTCTTTATGTTTATCATGAAATTGTTCACAACAGACCCGTTGTCGACCGCTTCAGTAAAAAAGGCGTCGTCTTCGTTGATAAAATTGATGATATTCCTGAAGGCTCAACTGTTTTATACAGTGCGCATGGCGTCTCCCCGACTATTAGGTTGGATTCTGAAAAACGAAATCTACTGGCAATTGATGCCACTTGCCCGCTTGTGACCAAGGTTCATAAAGAAGCTGTAAAATTTGCAAGTGAAGGCTACACCATTATTTTGATTGGTCATGAAGGGCACGATGAAGTACTAGGCACGATGGGTGAAGCTCCAGGAAGTATCGTTCTGGTGGAAGATGTTCAAAGTGCAAACAATTTGGTTCTTCCTGAAGATACCAAGGTTGCATTTTTGACCCAAACAACCCTAAGCGTTGATGAAGCACAGGTTATTATTCAGGTGTTGAAGAAAAAATTCCCACATATCATCGGGCCATCTAAGGATGATATTTGTTATGCAACTCAGAATAGACAAGAAGCAGTCAAGGAACTTGTTCCTGAAGTTGATCTTGTTTTAGTTCTTGGAAGTCAAAACAGCTCAAATAGTATGCGTCTTTCGGAACTTGCAATATCCTTGGGTAAACCTGCTTATTTAATTGATTCTGTCAAAGAGATTAATCCCGAATGGCTGGTTAATACTGAAATTATTTTAATTACTGCTGGTGCTAGTGCCCCGGAAGATGTTGTTGAAGAATGTGTTGAATGGCTCAGAATTAATTATAATGCTCAAGTTGAAAACAGAATAATCCGGGAAGAACATGTTCAGTTTCCCTTGCCTAGAGAGTTGAGAGTTATTTCCAATTCTGTTTCGTGATTGATAGGAACCAAATTTGGATAACTTCATCAAGTATCTTGTAGATTCAAGACTTCCAATTCTTCCTGTGAAAAAAGATTTCAAGATAGGATGTATCGGGTCTGGTTTTATTATGAAAGATTGCCAGATCCCTGCTTATAAAAGCGCTGGATTCCAAGTCTCTTGCATCTCTTCAAGATCTAAAGATAAAGCAAAAGAAGTGGCTTTAAATCATAATATCCCAGTGGTTTTTGATTCGATTGATGAAATGCTTGAGCATGGTGATTTTGATATTTTGGATATTGCTGTTCCACCGGAAGCCCAAC
This sequence comes from uncultured Planctomycetaceae bacterium, assembly GCA_903960945.1. Lineage (GTDB taxonomy): Bacteria > Planctomycetota > Planctomycetia > Gemmatales > Gemmataceae > UBA969. The sequence goes on along the minus strand of CAJCCR010000025.1, from coordinate 14,428 downwards.
CAGAAATTATAATGAAGGCTCTTGAGCAATCTAAGAACTTGCAGGGAATTTTAGCCCAGAAGCCTCTTGCTATGGATTTGGCTACCGCAAAAACATTGGTTAATGCGTGCAAACAAAAGTCGGTCGTTCTTGCTGTGAATCAAAATATGCGTTTTGACCAGTCGGTAAGGGTTGCAAAATCCCTTTTAAATTCAGGAAAACTTGGAGATATTGTTCTGGCTACCATTGAAATGCGAGCTATTCCGCATTGGATGCCTTGGGCCCAAGGTTTAAAATCGCTTTCAACTTTTATCATGAGTATTCATCATTTAGATACTTTTCGCTATTGGTTGGGGAACCCTAATCGCGTTTTTGCTAGTACTACCAAAGACCCAAGAACTAAATTTTCGCATACCGATGGCATTAATTTATACATCCTCGAATATGATTCCGGAACACGCGCTTCTTCTTGGGATGATGTTTGGGCCGGGCCTGCCAAGGAAGGTGCGGGCGAGGATATTTATATTCGGTGGCGCATTGAAGGTACTCTTGGCATGGCAAAAGGTACTATAGGCTGGCCTAAATACCCTGAAAAAACTCCTAGTACCTTGGAGTTCACCACTGTTGGTGATAATGGTAAATGGCATTCACCAGCATGGAATGAAGTTTGGTTTCCCGATGCTTTTGTTGGCACAATGGCTCAATTATTGTGTGCGGTTGAATTGGGGATCGAGCCGGAAATCAGCGGTGATGATAACCTGTCAACTATTGCGTTGTGCGAAGCGGTTATGATTTCAGCTTCAACGCACCAAGCAATAAATCCTAGCGCTTTAATTGAATCAAATTAGTGGAATCTGGATGAGAGCGAATAGCTTGTATAATTCCTGAGGCTTTGTTTAAAGTTTCAAGGTATTCATCGTTAGGGTTCGAATCTGCAACAATCCCGCCTCCCGCTCCAAATTGCAGCCATTTTTCTGATGAAAATATACTTCGTATCAAAATGTTTGTGTCCATGGATCCGTCAAAACCAAGATACCCTGCGCTGCCGCAATAAATCCCGCGGGGTGATGTTTCTAACTCGGAGATTATTTCCATCGATCGTATCTTCGGGGCTCCCGTGACAGATCCTCCAGGAAAACATGAAAGCAATAAATCTAAGGCGTCATGCTCGGGCTTTAGTTTGCCTGTAACTTTGGAAACTAAATGGTGAACATTGGAGAAACTTTCAAGTTTGCAAAGTTCTTCGACTTGAATGCTACCGAATGAGCAAACTCGCCCCAAATCATTTCTGAGCAAATCTACAATCATTACATTTTCGGCTCTATCTTTTGGGCTATTTAGAAGCGAATTGGCCATCTCGATATCTTCTTTTTCTGTTTTTCCTCTGGGCCTAGTTCCTTTAATTGGACTTGTTATTACTTTGTTATTTCGGAGTGTTAGAAATCTTTCAGGAGATGCGCTTAAAATATTACCCATCGAAGTAGTTAGATAGCATGAAAATGGGGCAGGGGATGTTTTTGAAAGTAATTCGTAAAGCAATCGGTCATCACAAAATTTTGGATGCCAGAACCTTTGTGATAAATTGATCTGAAAAGAATCTCCTGCATTGATGTATTCAATACTTTTTTCAACGCTTTTTATGTAATCGATCGCGGAATTATCACAATAAAAATGCTCGTCTTCAAATAACCTGAATAAATTTTCAGGAGCTTTATAGCTTAATTCTTTCTGAGACAATTTAGTCAGATGGCTTTTGGTGGGAGTTTCCAGCAGTTTAATTACCATATCGGCGCGATTTTTAGCACGAAGCGTCTGTAAATTTTCGGTCGTTTCAGGAAAACCAGTTGAAACCAGCCAGACTTCGTCTTTTCGTAAATCAAATGATAGAACCCAGTCGTAAAAGCCTATTGATAAGTCAGGCGATGGGATAAAAGCCTTGCTATCCGATGGTAACTTTTCTATTTGTTTTGATAATCCATAGCCAAATAGCCCTGCAATCCCGCCTTGGAATGGGGGAACTCCATCCGTGGGTTTAATTTTCCAACGGCTATATTCGTTTCTTAGTGTTTTTAATGTATCTTTTTGTTGGTGTTGATTTGTGTCCGCTTGCTTTTCCAATACTTTAAATGGATCTGCAGTTAAAAAAGCATAATCACTGCCGCTGGCGTTTCCTTCAAGGAACAATAATCCTGGTAGATTTTGCAATCTTAAAAAAGCCTCGCTTTGGCTTATTGGCATACTTATTTTTTTGATGTACGGTGTAATCACTATTCAGTCTTTTCTTAGGTCATAAAGTTCTTATTCTATTTTTTTGTCTACCATTGGATTACGATGGATGGTCTCTTCACGTGTTAAGAAACCCCACTGTAATTCCTGATCCTGAGTGTAATTTTTTCCCAGTGTAATTGCTGTCATTGCTTTACAAAGTTCAAATCCTAAATAAAAGGAATGAGATTCATCTATTTCTTCTGTTATTTTTACTTCCTCAATTAATTTGTAAGGATCTTGGCCCATTAGATGAATGTTTTTATTCATGATGTGGATTAATCCCTCTTCGGCAAATATCCGGAAATTCTTGTCCTTTATTTCCGACTTAAATCGGTTAAGTGTTTCTATTCCATGCCTTCGTTCGGTGGGATCTCTTAGCAGTAGTAATCCCGGTTCTAATCGCTTGGGAATTACTTGTTTTGTGATGGCATGAAACATCAGTTTTCTAGCAAGGTCTATTTCTTTAACCGAAGTTCTGCACCAGTTAATAACGGATGTAGTTAAAACGCTTTGAATATTAAGTTCTTGGCATATTGCAATTAATAATGCATTTATCCCGGAAGAATCTGAATCTGTTAATTCGGTTACATTTCCAATTCCCATCATCATGGGTACCTTGGGGTAAAGTTCCCGGGCCTTATAATATCCGAGTAATGATTTTGCAAAGCCAAGTCCGATGGGTTCTAGAATTGGGTCGATTCTAAATTTACGGTTCCAACTCATTAGTTTTTCAACACATTTACTTAAAGTTTCTAGTTTGCCAGGTTCTTTTGGTATCAAAACAAATTCGCATTCTAAATGTTTAGCAATTTCAAGATTATCTTCGTTGATACTTAAAACCAAATCTGCCCCTGCGTTTACTGCACTTTCAACTTCCACGGGATTAAAACTATCGATGGAAACTTTGATATTTAGTTTTTTTAGTCTTTGAACACATTCACCAACTTGTTTCCAAGGCGTGCCAGGATTCATTCCTAGATCGATGATATCGGCGCCCTGTGAAATAAGATGAATGGCTGTAGTTTCGATCTCTTCCAAGGATAAATCAGGCGCATGATTTATTTCCGCGATTATTTCGATGTTGTACTTTCCATAATCAGGGTTCGTTGCATTAAAATTTCCAACCTTTAAAAAGTTAGGTAAATCCCGAAGGTCTTTGGGGCCTTTTATGCAAGGAATGCCTGTTTGGATTTCTAAAATTTTTGCTTCTCCTCTGCATAAGCCAGGGATTATTATTTTGTCGGGTTTGTTCGCTATTTTTAAATGTGAACTAATCCATTCAATGGTTGCCAATGCTGCTACATTTATTGGTAATGTGTTAATTTCCCATTCAAATGGTAATGACTCCGTCATCCTTGAAAGCAAATCCTTGAGTGAAGGGCTTGCTAGCTTGCCTGTTACAAATAGTAACTTATCCTTGGACATTTTATGTTTGCCTGAAGAATCTTATGTATGGTCTTATTTTACTGAAAAAACAATGTGTTTCTTGATATAATTCATTAATAACTATATTTGATCTAGCCGGGGCATTGGTTGCTAAGGATTTTCCTTGATGTAAGTTTTCCAAAGCTGCAAAATTTTTGTTTTTTCAGGATCCGTCACAAGATTTGGGTTGCCAAAATCTTTACCTGTAAGCGATTTTAAACATAGATACGCAGAATTACGCACCCATGCTGAATTGTCTTCCAAGGCGGCTGTAATATTAGACATGCCGATTTTTTGGTTTCGTAGGGCGATGGCTGAAATCGCAGCAGCTCGGATCTCAGAATTTTCATTATTTATGTATTCTATTAATGTTTCTTTGTTAAAGCGTACGAACCTTTCTGCAAGTGCTTTTCTTGCTTCAAATTGTTGGAAGCCTTGCAGGTTTGGAATGGCTGCAGCTAAAGCTTGGGTGAATTCGCCGCCTTTTCCTTTTTTGAATTCCTCAAGAGTTTCTAGAAATTTTTCGGGTTTTGCATTTGTAAGCAAAGCTAGAGAAGCTTTTTCTTGAGGGGCAGCGAGGTCTTTCTTGTTATTAGTATTGTCGTATTCTTTTTTAGTGTTGTTGTAAGTTATTTTTCCTTGAGTTGCTCCTTTTCCATCACCGGTAATTGCTATTTTAATTCCGCCTTGCTTTGATAGATTGGCAATTGCATCGCCTCCAACTCCGCCACTTTTAAGCTCGACTAAGCCAAGGTTGTTTGTTTTTCCGCGAAGAAGCGTAGTTAAGTCTTCTGCAAAATTTGATTTTGTTAGAAACAGGATTGCAAAACATGTATCTGCATTATAACTTGCGTAGTCACCTTTCCAGGAGCCATTAGGAAGCTGGTTGACTAAAAGAATTTCAGCTCCCCAAGAGAACCAGTCTTTTCTGCCTATTGATTCCAAGCCTAAACCTGTTGCAGCTCTTTCGAGTGACCATAAGAAATAATAACTTTGCCCGCCTTGTTCTCCAAGCCTTGCAATTAATCCTTCTTTGCCTTTGCCTGCTGGATTTCCAATGCAACTTCCCAATGCGAAAAGCCCCCGTCCTAAAAATACATCCTTACTAATGTCGATTCTTTCTGACGGTTTTAGTTGGGCTCCAATTTCTACAAAAAAGCCTGAGGCTAATCCTAGACAAAGTAGGCCTGCCCCGGTCATGGTTGGAGAGGAAGGCTGGTTTCCACCACTTCCTGAATAGGCCCAGCCTCCATCTTGAGCTTGCGTTCCACGGAATCTTAATAATATGCGTGAGTATGCAATATTAATGGGGATTCCGTGCCTTCTTGAAACCCACAGCGCAAAAGTTGCAAATTGAGTGTTTGAATTGTCTGAACCTCCATCGTTGTTGTTACCGGTGGCTTTTTCTTGATATATCACTTTGATTGATCGAACCACTTCCGGTGATAAATCTTCAAATGATTTCTTGCTATTAAATTTGGGAAATGTTTTTGTAGCTTTTAATTCAACTGATTTTTTTTGGTTAGTTTCAAGTCGTACTAACTCATCATTGTTCGGGCCTGGGCAATTATAACCCCACCCCCCTGATTGGGTTTGCCCAGCCAGTAACCGCATGGCCAAAGATTCGATTAAAGCAATATCCTCAATTTGGCCTAGGCGGTCGAAAAATATTAGACATAACGCAATTGAATAAGTATGAGTTGTTGTTCGTGCGTTTTTTCTTAATGCAGTAATTGCTTTTGCCAAAGTTTGGTCATCTTGTGTAATACCAGATTCTAGTAAAGCCATTCCTGCCAAGGCTGTTGGGCCAATATCGCTGTCTGACCAAGTCCCATCCGGTTTTTGAGCGTTTTTTAAAAAAGAGGTGCCACGATTTATTGCTGCTTCTACATCTTGCTTGGAGAAAGAACTATTAGGATTGTTTTGAAAACAAACAGATTGATTCAGAAGAAGAATTAGAATCAAATTGATTTGCATTTTTTATTACCAAGAATAATAAAGGTTCGAAGCTTATAACCATAATATCTTTTCCTGTTTGCTTTTCCTAATAAACCTTTGAAAATATAACTGTTTACATTATGATGTTGTTTCTACAAAATCATTGCCTTGTGTTCGGGATATTGATGTTTAAAAATCTAATAGAGCCTGATTTTCCTTCGTTTTATTGGAAGGTTGGCGTAAATCTTGAAATGATTTCTTTTAACAAAGAGTGGGAAATCAAAATATTAGATCACAATGCTGCATCGTGGGTAGATCAGATTCATGAAGATGAAAAATCTGATCTTATGAATGCGATTGATTCTTCTAAGTTTCTTAAAAAACATTTTTCGATGGAGTTTCGACTTCGAAATCCTGACCAGAATTGGGTTTGGGTTCATGGGCGTTTCCAGCCTTTTTATGATGAATTGCAATGTGTTAAAGGGTTTGATATTTTTGGGATTGAATTTGAGTTGCAAAATCAATCAAGCAAATCCAATGCTTCGCGTTTACTTGCTGCTGAGGATGCAAGTCGCGTGAAAAGTGGCTTTTTGGCAAATATGAGCCACGAAATTCGAGCACCAATTCAAGCGATTGTTGGTTATGCTCATATGCTTGCAGATCTAGAACTTTCTGCTGATGAAAGAAAAAAAATGTCTCGGGCGATGTCTCGTAGTGGTGATTTCTTGCTTCAGTTAGTTAAAGATATTCTAGATTTTTCAAAGATTGAAGCAGGCAGGATGGATATTAATATCCTCCCTGTTTCCCCATGGTATACGATTTCCGAAGTGTTTGAAACTCTTGGGCTTCAAGCTAATAAAAAGGGTATCAAATTGCTAGCCATTCCCGAAGGGGATATACCTGTTCTATTTCATACAGACCCTACTCGCCTTAGGCAGATCCTTGTAAATCTTTTAGGGAATGCGGTTAAATATACTTTGAAGGGTGAAATTAAAGTCCGGGTAAAGATGGATCATATTGAAGATATTCCTGGTGATTGCTTGGTGTTTTCTGTTGAAGACCAAGGGCCAGGGATGGACGACAAACAAATGGCTGCTTTGTTTAATCCATTTGTTAGGGCTGGAAAAGGTTTTTCTTCACGTATTGAAGGTACGGGCCTAGGGCTTACTATCGCCAACCGACTTGCTCGCTTATTAGGCGGATTTATTAGAGTTTCAACCAAATTGAAAGCGGGGTCGTGTTTTTCTTTGTTCCTTCCTGTTGATGCGCAAGATTTACATAAAGTAATTGATTCTGCAAAACTTGGGACATTAAACTCGCGCGACTTAAATGCCATCACCAGTACTTTGTCTCTACCTTCGACCGCTTCTATTTTACTTGCTGAGGATAGCGAAGACATTCAAGTTTATTTGCGTTATCTTTTAGAAAAAGAAGGCTTGGATGTTACCACGGTTTCTTCCGGATCTAAAGTTTTGCATGAGTTAGCTCAGTCTGATTTTGATTTGATATTAATGGATTTGCAAATGCCTGACGGTGGTGGAATGGAAACTACAAAAATCATTCGAAATTCTGGTAATAAAATCCCCATTTTTGCTTTGACTGCCAATGCTACAAAACAGGATGAGATTGAATGTTTAGAAGCTGGTTTTGATTTGTTTTTAACCAAGCCAATTGACCGCGAGAAATTGTTGGAGGCTTTAGCTTGTTATTTGCCGATTGTTGAAAAGATCAAAGTGGAGGGGCAAGGGCTTGGTGAAGCTAGTTCAGATTCTAATCTTAATTTGCAGCAGCATTTTTTTAATTCACTTGTATTTAAGATGAATAACATTATTGATTTTAATAAATCTAAGTCTTTTGATTCCCTCGAAAAAGAACTTCACCAGTTAAGGGGTGCAAGTGGGTTTTATGGCTATCCTCAGTTGGCACAAATTGGTGAAAAAATCGAATTTGCGATCAAAAAAGCTTCTAACGACAAAGAAATTGAAGATTTGATTAAAGTTCTTTCGGTTGAAATTGATAAGATTATTTCTTAGCTAATTTTTTATTTATGGAGCTAACTTTTTAGTTTGCGCAGTTAGAACCCTTTTTGTTTACCTAGCCTTCATGATTGTTACCCGATTCGTTCATAAACTTCCTCGTTTTTAATTACTTCCTCAAGTGGTTTTTTTAACCATCCGATTGCTTTAATAGTGTTTTTATTATTCTCAGGAGGTTTTTATGAATCCGCACCTTTTAGCAAATATTGCGTGCGGAGAAGATAACCAAAAAGAGTTTTCTGAACCTTTACTAAATTCATACCATTTAGATTTGCCAATAACTGTTAATAACGTTGAGATTCTACCTAAAAATGGTGTTTTAAATTTAAGATCCTTTCCACTGCTTAATAATTTACCTTGGGTTAAGATATTGCCTGATCTTGAACCAAAGGTTAGCACTGAATGCTGGAAGTTTCCAACTCCACAAGACGGAATTGCAAGTTATGTCGCTCCGAAATTACTGGTAGAGCCAAATCCTGACAGTAAAAACATAGAGTCAGAGTCTTCTGAAGGACCATCTGAAATTATAGAAACACTTCTTGAAAAAGACCTCACTAGAGTAAAACCACTAAAGGATATGTTTCATTTTAAAGAACGATTGATGTACTTGTTGCAACCTCCGATTGAAGAGGTATTTATAGGAAAAGAAGTTAACCTTCCCTTCAAACCATTTCCTTACCAGATTAAAGGGATTGCATTTTTAATGCCAAGAAAATCAGCATTGATTGCTGATGAAATGGGATTAGGGAAAACGATACAAGTTATAATTTCGATTAGGCTATTATTTCGTTCTGGGTTATTAAAAAATGTTTTAATTGCTTGCCCAAAACCGCTTGTTATTAATTGGACTCGCGAATTAAAACTTTGGGCTTCCGATTTACCAGTGGAGGTTATTTGCGGTAATACCGAAGAGAGGCGAATCTCCTGGAATGTTTCTAATACTGCTGTAAAACTGGTTAATTACGAACTGTTGACCCGGGATGTTCTTGAAGGGGTTGCGGAAAATAAATTTTATGATTTGATGGTAATTGACGAAGCACAAAGAATCAAAACCAAGGGATCCAAGACAGCACAGGCTGTTTGTTCTATACAGCGAGAGCGTAGCTGGGCTATGACTGGGACTCCTATCGAAAACCGTCACGACGATCTAATTCATATTTTTGAATTTGTAGATCCGGGTAGGGTTCCCAAAGATACTCCCCCGAAAATGTTGGCAAGTTTGACTTCTGAAAGTATTATCCGAAGGACCAAGGAGGAAGCGGCACCTGATATGCCAGCAAAAATTATCCAGGATGTTTTCCTTGAGCTTACTCCTGCTCAAAGGCAAGCTTATGATCTTGCTGAAAAAGAGGGCGTTGTTCATTTAAATAAATTAGGCGATACAATTACTGTTCAGCATGTTTTTGAGTTGGTTATGCGTTTAAAGCAGATTTGTAATTTTGATCCTAGAACAGGTGCAAGTTCTAAAGCTGAACAATTATTGGCTGATATGGAAGAAGTTCAAGCTACGAATAGTAAAGCGATTGTTTTTTCGCAATGGGTAAAGCCTCTAGAGGAGCTTGCTGACCAATTAAAAGATTATAATCCGTTAATGTATCATGGGAAAATTCCCTCCCAGCAAAGGCAGGGGGTTCTTGATCAGTTTAAAAAAGATCCAAAAGCACATGTCATTTTGATGAGTTATGGCACTGGTAGCGTTGGGCTTAATTTACAGTTTACTAATTATGTATTTCTTTTTGATCGATGGTGGAATCCTGCAATTGAGGATCAAGCCATAAATCGCGCGCATCGTTTGGGGCAGAAGTCTACTGTTTTTGTTAAGAGGTTTATTTCTCAAAAAACTATTGAAGAAAGAATCGCAGAAGTGTTGGATGCCAAACGAAAATTATTCTCGGATATTATTGATCATAGTGGTTTGCCTTCTTCGTTAGGCTTAAATGAGGATGAAATCTTTAACCTGTTCAGTTGTACGCCACGACCAAAAAAGATTGCTGCCTAACAATTTATCTAAAGATTCATTGTTTTTTCTAAGTTTGAACCGTAGTCAAAACCTGATAGTAATTCTAAATTGATATGGTACTTTGTGTATCGTTTCATCGGTATTATTTTATTATTGGTCTGGGAAATTCTTATGGACATTACAAAACCTACTGGAAAACTTGGCATTGTTGTTGGAGGGGGCCCAGCTCCTGGGATTAACGGGGTTATTAGTGCCGTTACTATTGAAGCTATTGTTAATGGCATGGAAGTTTATGGTTTTATTGATGGGTTTAAGCATTTGGTTAAAGGTAGCGTTAACAACATAAAAAAACTTACGATTGAAGATGTTAAAGGCATTCATATTAAAGGCGGATCAATTTTAGGTACTTCGCGAACTAATCCTGCAAAAAATGATGCAGATATGAAGCAAGTTCTTGAAGCCCTTAAAACTCTCGGAATAACCAAATTAGTGACTATTGGCGGTGATGACACTGCTTTTTCAGCTAGTCAAGTTTATCTTAAGGCTGCAGGCGCAATTAATGTCGCTCATGTTCCCAAAACAATTGATAATGATTTGCCTTTGCCCCCATCGACTCCAACTTTTGGATTCGAAACCGCAAGGCATTACGGAGTCAATATTGTTCGTAGTCTTTGTGAGGATGCTAAAACTACTTCACGCTGGTATTTGGTTATTAGCATGGGTCGGGCAGCAGGGCATTTGGCCCTTGGGATTGGTAAAGCTGCTGCAGCTACCCTGACTATCATTCCCGAAGAATTTCAAGATAGAGACGTTTCGATAGACGAGGTGGTTGACATTCTTCTTGGCTCAATTATAAAAAGGCGCAAAAACGGTTCTAATTATGGTGTTGCTGTGCTTGCTGAAGGGCTTTTGGAAAAGATTGGAGAAAAAGGTTTATCAAATGTGAATGCCAATGAGTTGAGCCGCTACGGGAAAGTTGAACGTGATCCGCATGGCCATTTGCGTTTAGGTGAAATTGCGTTTGGAAGAATGGTTAAAGATCATCTTGCTGCAAAACTTGAAGAATTAGGAATCAGCATGACCATTATTGATAAAGATCTAGGCTATGAACTTCGTTGCGCCGATCCTATTCCTTTTGATGCTGAATATACGCGTGATCTAGGCTATGGCGCAGTTAAATTTCTGAAATCTACAGAGTGTGCAAAATACGGAGCTGTTATTTCTTTTATTGGTGGCAAGCTCCAACCAATACCCTTTGAAAATATTATAAATCCAACTACTCGCAGAATGCAAACGCGAATAGTTGATGTTAAAAGCGAAGGTTTTGAATGTGCAAGACGCTACATGATCATGCTTGATAAATCTGATATCCAAGACCCGATTAAACTGGATGCGCTTGCAAAAAGTTTAAATTGGACCTCTGAACAATTTAAAAAGAGGTTTAGTTATCTTGTGGGGCTTTAGATAGTTATTGCCCCCTAGATGCAGTACCTTTTTTTACAGACATTGCAATCGGGGCATCAAAATTAAGCGGCCTTCCAGCTACGACTATATTTCTTTCATGAAGTAAATCGCGCATTCTTCGATATATAGTAAAGCTATCAGGATAAACGCAAAAAGTTACTGCAGTCTGATTTGTATCAAGGCTGCTAATAATTTTCATAAACTCAGAATTTGGATTAAGTGCTTGTTCTAGCGTTTCGCCTCGTTCGGGATCAAGCGATTCTAATACCCAACCGGTCAATGAAAATCTGAAATTTGATCGTTCATCTGGAATAGCGTTAGAAGATGCGATGTCTAATGCGCTTCTTTCTCGTTCAACTGTATATTTTATTTTAAATGCACCATAAGTTTGTGAGACTTCTTCTAGTTCCCACTGTTTTCTAAGTTTTTCACCTAAACTTTGCATTTGGCCTGAAACTTCTTCAAGCATTGCACCAATGTCTACTGGTGTGATCCGTCCGTTCTTACATTCAAAAATCATCTCCTCTGATTGCAAGGTTCTGCTTACAGGAGTTTTGTATTTAAGTTCGTTTTTTGCACCTTTAGTTTTTTTGAGTGTTTCAATTTCTTCCTTTAATTGGTCGGATTTTGCTTTTATTGTAGCCATATTTATTGGGGTATTTTTGTTGATTTCAGATGATTCTTTTATAAGTGTGTTGAGCGCTTTTTCTTGATCAAGGAGCGCCTTTAAACTGTTATTTAATTCATATACTTTTTGTTGCATCCCGCCTTTTTCTTTAACTTGTTCGTTAAGATCATTTTTTTTGCTTGTAAGTATTGCTTCAAAATTTTCTTTATTCTTGTTTTTTTCAATAATGCTCTGCGTGAGGGGATCTGATATATCAATAAATTTGTTTTCAGTAACATTTTGTGTGTTTGGTGCAAACGATTCTGGGATTTCAAACCCTTTGTATGTTCTGGCTCCAACCCATGCTACTAATATCAGTTTTATGATGATACCAACAACATTAGCGACGACATCCAAAAAGGAATCGAAGCTAAAATGTATTTCTTTATCTGGTCTTCTTCTTCTACGCATGGCTTAAAATTATCTTCCTTGAATAATATCTTTGATACTATCTTCAGACTCTAAGTTTTGTCTTTTTTGTTTTATTCCTGCTGATTGTAATGCTGGATAAGACAAGTGATACGGTCTCAATCCATCAGGCCAAACTAAAAATCGTACTTCCGGTCGGTAAGGCGGTTCACCTGCTCGTACGGTCGATTGTTTTCTTGTGATCATTTTTTCAATTTCTTGTACAAATCTCTTAACGCCTTCTTCCGAAGCTAATAAGCTTGTTGGAATGACTAAGCGGTTAGGATGAACAAGTATTTCTTCAAATTTACATTCCACATAAATTACCCAATCTCTGTCTGCAAATAATCTTGCAGCCCTTAATGGAGCAGGTGTGGAGCTTTTTCTTGGGCCTAATTCAGGTAATGGGGCTGCTATTCTTGCTGTTGGATCTTTTGCATCACTGTTGCTTTGCGATTCATCTTCCCGGTTATACGTCGTTCTTGGCGCACTTTGTTGGTTTGTTACATTTGGTTCATTTTTGTTACTATTCAGAGAAATTGAGATACTAGGGTTTTGATCCTGGGTTGTTGGTTGTAAATCTTTTCCATTTGAACCAATAGAACTTTTAGTGCTTTCTTTTCTAGAAGTTGAGTTTGGTTCATCTCCCTTTTGACTTGGGCTTCCATCTGAATTATTCGTATTTGATTTGTTCTTGTCTTCACCTGAAGAGCTATTACCAGTTCCTTTTTGGTTATTTGAATTGCCATCGGCGAGAGAGTTTGGAGTTGTTGGAACAGAAAAGGATCCTTTTGAACCAGGAACCCCTCCTGCACCATTATTTGCAGAATTACTTGGGTTTCCACTACCAGAAGAGTCACTTCCTTTATTTATTGCTTTTGTATTACCATTATTTATCCCTGCTTGATCGTTTTGATTTATATCAGTGGTGTATTTGTTTGGGTTTCCATTATTTTGTTGGTTTTTATTTGTTTGGGTTTCATTTTTTCCATTTGAATTACTATTCATATTAGGGTTATTGATACCTACACCATTGCTGTTTTGATTACTGTTTCCTAACCCTGGATTATTAGGATTAATGTTTCCATTGCCATTGTTGCTTTGATTACTGTTACCGAACCCTGGATTATTAGGATTAATGTTTCCATTGCCATTGTTGCTTTGATTACTGTTACCGAACCCTGGATTATTAGGATTTATGTTTCCGGGACCATTACCGTTTTGATTACTGTTACCGAATCCTACGCTATTGGTACTGTTGTTCGCGGGGCCATTGCCGTTTTGATTGCTATTACCGATCCCTAAGCTATTGGGACTGTTGTTCGCGGGACCATTGCCGTTTTGATTGCTATTACCGAATCCTACGCTATTGGCGTTATTGTTACCTGCCCCATTGGCGTTATTGTTACTTGCACCATTGACGTTATTGTTACCTGCACCATTCCCGTTTTGATTGTTTATTAAGGTTGGATTATTTTTAACTAAAGTGCTAGTTGAGCTTTTGTTAGCAGGGAAACCAGGAAGCGCCGTTATCGGGCGTATATTTTGAGCAGTTGCCCCATAACTAATCGATCTTGCATTTCCGGTAGAACCATTTCTTTTTTCATTTCCATTTTGATAAACGCCGTTCTTAATTGAATCGTTATTTTGTTGTGGAATATTGCCATTCCCATTGTTTATTCCACCTAGGATATTTCCTGGGGCGGGAATTGGTTTAGGGATTTGCATGGGTTTAATCATTGAAACAAGTTTTGATGGCGCGGGTGCAGACTGTTCGGTTGGAATATCTAAAACCCAAATTTTATCAACTAATTCGTAGCCGAAATCGATATCCATAGGTTTTATAATAGATTGAAGTTTCCAATAATTGGTGATGCCGCCTGGCCTTACAAGTAGCATTAAATAGGGCGTAGATTCTTTCGGTCCAAGCGTTTGTTGAAGGTATTCTCTAAGTAATGAAGTTCGGTTTAAAATTTCATTTTTAAGATTGTCAGATTCATCGTTTGAAGGAATAAGAGTTTTATCTGGAAAAAATAAAATGCCGGATTCATTGCATTCGATATATAAAGGTTTTCGATTAAGCCCATTTCTTCCAAAATAAGGGACAATCGAATAAGCGAATTTATCTTTATCGAGAGAAGATTTCATTTCTTTTAAAATCTGTTCCATTGAAGCAATTTTTTCAGTAAGGTCTTTCGTTTCTTTTAAATTTTTATCTGCATTAGCTTTTTCGAGTTCTAATTTTTTAGCAAGAATGTGTACTTTTGATTTTTCATTTGTTAA
>CAJCCR010000024.1 GCA_903960945.1 uncultured Planctomycetaceae bacterium | reverse complement strand
TGCTTGCATCGTATTCAAGCATTGTTTTCATTGGTGATGTTTTCCCACCGATGAAAATGGCAGAGCCTTCAAAAATCTTGAAGGATATAGGAGCCATGATGGATCGGGGCTGTGGGATTGTCTGCGTGCATTACGCAACGGGATTGACTGCAAAGGATGTCGCGGAAGATGGCGACCACCCGTTACTACAATGGATGGGAGGCTATTTTGCAACAGGGTGCAAGCATCATAAAAGCATCGCTCGCATTTTCCCAAAATCAACCATCACGCCCGCAGCGAAGGACCACCCGATCAACCGGGGATGGAAAGAATACACCATCAATGATGAACCGTACATCAACAATTATTTTGGTAAAGATGGCAACAAAATTGCTGCCAATGTAACTGCAATCGCAACCGCAATGCTGCCCCCGGAAAAACCAAGTGCGGAAGTGGTCGCATGGGCAACGCAAAGAAAAGATGGTGGACGCGGCTTTGCAATCGTGATGCCACACTTCTTCCGCAATTGGAAAGAAGAAGACATGCGCAAGTGCATCCTTAATGGCATCGTCTGGAGTGCTGGTGGTGAAATCCCGAAGGATGGCATCATTACAAAGCTGGATGACTTAGGGCAATTCAAACCCGATGCGGTGGAACCCAAAGGGCGCGAACCAAAACCCAGCGCAACGAAGTAGTGAATCTACTTTGATTTAATTACAGGGATAGGGGCATTAGCGCCTGGTAATACAGGTGCGCTTCCTGTTCCTGCCAATTCTCCGAATGCGATTTCCTTGACAAAATAATCCTTCTCGTTGGGAACTGTCTCCCACATCATGCCATCTTTGCTGCGTTTCATTTTGCTAGGAGGCCAAGCCCAGCCATAAATCCAACCACCCGTTCGGATGAGGGTTTTGGGTGCAAGGGTTTCATGTTTCTTCCAAGAGATACCATCAGCGGAAGCAAGCGTCCCGCTCTTTTCTGTGGAGGCGAGGAAAACATTACCGGCCCAAACCACAGAGCTAATATTGCCCCTCTCCAACTGGGTTTCATTATTTTTCCAAGAAAGGCCATCCGTGGTGGTAGCTAGCAAACCATCCTGCCCGCCAACTACAAAAACTCCATTACCAAATGCAACGCGCTTCCAACCTGCATTTTTATCTTTCTGCCCAGCCATCTGGGTGATGGTAATTTTTTCTGTTTTAGGATTGAAGACGAGTGCGGGGCCGTAATCCCCAGACCCCATGATGATTCCATTGCCCGCGACGGTGGTACGAATCCAATGGGTTTTCGTAGGCATTTCAGCAGCACCCACCATCGTCCATTTTTCTCCATCCGCAGTTTTGTAAACCTGCCCACGAAGGGTGACCGCATAAAGAGTATCGTTTAAAACCTGAAGGCCGAATACAGGCGAGCCATTGGGAAGCACCCCATCGTTCCAAGTTTTTCCATCACGGGTCCCAGTCATGCGGGCGATGCTATAACCGCCACCCACATAAGCTGCGCCTTTGAAAAACGCAGCGGTGTTAAGATCGTTTTGATCATGCTTGGGTTCGCCCCATGCGATGTGGTTTTCCCAAGAGTTACCATCCTTGGAAAACATGCGCTGACCACCCGGGCCCACTGCAAGATAAACTTCACCTGCAAAGGTGTTGCTAAGGGCCATTGCAAAAATCAACAGCGTAGGAAGAAAAAGCTTCATGATGTATATCCTTATTTCTTAGGGGGTGTCAGAGGCCAGGAATGAATTCGCCCTGCGGAATCTCCTGCAACCACAATAGTGCCATCAAAGGTCAGGGCCACTCTCGTTGGGAAAATCTTGATACCTTGCGTGCTGGTTTTGCTTTGCTCTTCGAGGATGGAAAAAGTTTTAACAAGCTGGCCATCGGTAGCCCAGACTTTTACTGTTTGATCACGGCCACAAGTTACCAGCTCACCCTTAGGCCCGAATGCAACATCCAAAACCCCGTTAGGGATCTTGCCATAATATCCTGCGGGCCGTTGCGCGGGATGGGCATCGGGTTTGGAAATCGAAGGCCAACCTTTTGAAACATCCCACCAGACAACCAGACCATCATCGCCAGAAGAAGCAAGCGCCTTGCTATCAGAGCGCCAAGCGAGCGAACGAACCGAGGCTTTGTGTTCGGAAAGAGGGAAAACAACCCCGCCACTAGTGGCATCCCAGATATGAATCAAGCCAGTGCGATCGCCTGTTGCCAAAAGTTTTCCATCAGGGCTAAAAGCAATTGCGGTAACCCAATCAGTATGCTTGACAAGGGTATGAAGTAGTGTGCCATCCTTGGTGGAAAAGATTTTGACGATACGGGAAGATCCACCGATAGCGATGCTTTTTTCATCTGCAGAAATATCAGCAGCGATGATTGCATCGGATTCATTGCCAATTTCAGCGAGCCTTTTGCCTGAAACGACGTCAAAGAGAACAGCAACGCCATTCTGCACAGGTCGACCACCCGCAGCAAGAAGCACCCCGCCCGATTTACTAAAACGAAGTATCTGTGGCTCCCCTTCAGGAAAAGCAACAGAGCCCATGACAGTTCGATCTTTGGGATCGACAAAATCAATTGCGCCATAAGAAGCAGAAGCAATCAACGGGGCACGATTGCTAGATGCAAGTGCAAGAATGGGAAAGGGCCGGGTCGTTTTGATTTTCTCAACCGCACTTAGTTTGGAAGGCATGGGGGCTGGGCCACCGATGTTAGTCATCGCGGCGGGTGTAAACCCAAGGATGCGGGTGGGTGTTGCTGCACTGCCTGCATTTTGTCGTAAGCCAGAATCAATCCAGGCTTTGATCAAAGCAACTTGTTCTTTAGGCAGGGCATCGTTTTCTGGAGGCATGCGTTCCGCAGGGTTTTCAGCAGTGATTACCTTAAATATCGAGCTTGAACCTGACTGCCCTGAAAGAACGACCGGGCCGCCGCCACCACCTTTCTTGGTCGACAGATAACTGGAAAGATCGAGCCCAGCTTTTTGTTTAGTTTCGCCATGGCACTGCACACAATGCCGCTTGAATATCGGCGCAATATGATCATCAAAAGTAATGGGCTTGGCATCCTGAGCCCTTAACCCATTTCCATAATGGCAAATCAAAATCACGGTGAGGAACTTTAAGACGTCCTTAGATCGCATAGCTATTTCCTGAATAATAATACTGGCAAAAATATTAGTGATTGAATGCAAATTCTGAACAGTTAAGCAAGCTCCAGAAGATATCTTCGTAAGCTGAGGTATCTTTCACCGCTTCACCAACGAGAGATCGCATTGCAACTTTCTCTTCTGCATTAGGCGGCCTGCATAGTGTGCGAATGTAAAGATTTTCGATGATTTGATCAGGGGTGAATTTATCATCGACCATTTTCTTGATTACACCACCTGCATTAAGACGATCTCTTACAGTATCGCCAACCGCCATGTGAAGAGTTTGGGAAAGGGTTGGCTCGCGTTTTGTTTCGCACGCGCAAACAGTGCCCCTGCTAGATCTTCCAAAGGTTGCAAAGAAAGCATCACCAAAATTAGGCCCTACGGTTCC
This sequence comes from uncultured Planctomycetaceae bacterium, assembly GCA_903960945.1. Classification (GTDB taxonomy): domain Bacteria; phylum Planctomycetota; class Planctomycetia; order Gemmatales; family Gemmataceae; genus UBA969. The sequence goes on along the minus strand of CAJCCR010000024.1, from coordinate 8,925 downwards.
ACCACCACGAGGGTAGTAATCGATAGCTCGGGTTCCTTCTGGAAACCCACCAAAACCCCTCTTAACCCCAGTAACCACAACGACAGAATCCAAAAGAACATCAGCCCTTAGCTTGCGAAGATGAGCGTGCGAAAACTGCCTCGTATCGCGAAAGTTAGAAGGGTTAGGCTTAGCGCTTAATTGATAAACCCGGGAGTTACAAATATCGCGCACCAAGGTTCGAAGATCAAACTTGGATTCCACCAATCGTTTTGAAAGCGCATCAAGCAACGGGCCATTCACCGGAGGATTACTTGCACGAACATCATCCACTGGTTCGATGATACCCCTACCTAAAAGCTGGGCCCAAATACGGTTGGCAAGGTTACGACTAAACATTTCGTTTTCAGGCGAGGTAAGCCAGATGGCAAGTTCTTTGCGCGGATCACCCGTAGTCTTTACTGGATCGATACTGCCTAAAACCTTGGCGGGCATTGGCCTGCCATCAACCAAATGCCTTGCAGGCGCGGCAGTAGGGTCGCAGAAAATCCTGCGCTCGCGTGGTTCGACGCCAGGCTTTCTTTTCATCCCGGTGAAGAAGCTGACAAAACCATAGTAATCATCCATCGTCCAGCGATCGAACGGATGGTTATGACATTCCGCACATTGAATCTGAACACCAAGAAAGACTTGCGAAAAATCCGCAGCGAAAGACTTCGGCTCGAACTGAGGTTTATGCACGAGCATGGTATAAAGGTTGACCGGACCATTGCTAAGATTACTACCCGAAGAAGCAACCATCTCTGCAACGAATTCATTAAGCGGCCTTCCTGCTCGCATCTGCTTGCGAATCCACTCGTAATAAGTATCAGCAGCTTTTACCAAAGTTCCAACAGGTGCGTAATCGCCACCCATGATGCGTAATTGTTCCCCCCATATTGCAGTCCAAAAATCTGCAAACGCATCATTGGCAAGCAACTCATCAATCTTTGCTGCACGCTTGTTTGGCTTAGTGTCTGCAATGAAGGAATCATATTCAGCAATGGTCGGCGTTCGAGCTGCAAGATCGAGAGTTACCCTGCGCAGGAAGGTACTATCATCACAAAGTTCTGAAGGGATAATCCGCAGCTTGTTCAATCTTTCGAACACAAGTTTATCGATGAAATTAACTTCAGGTGGGTTAGGCCATTTGAATCCAGATTCAGGAGGCAGAACAATCACCTCAGCTCCGGTGGTGAAACGACTAAAGCGTGCAAACACATTAGTATCGCCCGGCCCGGTAGAAGTTACCATGCCGTTGGCATCTATCTTCGCAACACTTTCGTTATTTGAAAAGAAGCGGGCAAGCTTTGTGACATCCCTAGTGGAACCATCGCTTGCACGCGCATTAACTTTCAAGGCTTTACCCACGCCTGCTTTTTCGAACATCAGACGATCTTCAGAAAGAATCACTGCAACGGTTTCAGGTACTTTATCACTATCATCGGGCGCACCCTGAGTGATCCAACGGAGAAGGGTCTGGTAATGTTCAGAATCATTGGCAAACAACTTGCCCCCGGTATGCGCCACTGCCCCCGTTGCCTTTAAAAGCAAAAGGCTTTGCTCGGGAGCTGCGGTATTCACTCTGCGACCAACTATTTCATTTACGATGCGTTCGTAATCACCCTTGGCATCGTAACCAAACAGCGAAAGCATGAACCCATCCTTGCCCCTGGCAGACCCATGGCAAGTGCCAGAGTTACATCCCGCCCTAAACAATACAGGCATGACATCACGACGAAATCCCACTTCGGATGCAGCAGGTTCTGCAGCAGAAAGATTCCCAACAAGTTGCGACCAAGCCACAACGATCAAGCTAAACCATTTAACAATGCTCTTAAACATAAGTGATACAGCTCCGTAATATTATTTAGGATCGATGCGAAGGGTTGCGCTGCCAGTTCGCTGGCGAATTTCCTGAGATCCCGCCTGAACCATTACCTCGCATGAAACACCCCGCACACTACCCAGCAGGGCTTCATCAGTCGCCTCGATTTGAAAAGTTATTTCCTTGGATTCTCTCGTTAACATAGGCATGGGTTCCAATAGGTTCACACCCTTGGGCAACCCCAACAGTTTCACTTTCGCAGTTCCTTCGAACGGACTTTTATGCACCACCGTCCAAACATACTTACCTTTGGCGCCACGCCTAATGCTTTCGGGCTGACTTGCGAGTTCTACAAAAGGCTCTGCAATGGTTACATTCACAATTTCCGAAGCTACGCGAATTCGACCCGTGCCTAAATACGAATCAAGTTCCTCACGAATATTATTAGCCACCACGACAATCGGGCAGAGGCCCAAAGGCGCATTGGCATCCCCTGAAATTCGAATTACCGCTTCGGTCTCACCTGCTGGAATCGTAGTTGCGGGCTGAATGCCCACCCCTGATGGTATCCAATCACAGAGAAATTCTACCGGCCCAGCAAAGCCATTGTGCCTAGTAATCTTAACAGGAATCGACAACTCTCCACCCCGCACCAAGGGCACTTGGGGAGGCTTGATTTCGATTGAATAAGGAGCAGGGTCGGTCACCGCAAGTACAAACTTATCAAGTTGCACAGTTCGCCAAGCATCACCTCCCGAATGATTCAGATACGGAATACTCTGCTGCGAACTGCTGATCAGTTTTTGCGAGGCGTCAACTGGTTTTGCTTCAATCGAGATAAGCGCAGCGCCTTGCTTTGCAGAAGATTCTGCGATGAATTGCACAGGCCATGCGCCACGACCCGCAGGCACCTTGGAAGAAACCATGCGAACGCCTTGAGGTAAGCCATGTGCCACTAGTTCAAGTTCACCCTTAAAGGTACTACCAAACCCTTGGGGAAGATTAATGTTTACTGCAATGCGGTTTCCCTGCGCTACAGCCAGGCCGCTGGTGCGAATGCATTCGGTCCAATCGAATGCGGTGCTAGCAAGCAATGTGTACACAGCGTTTGGCGGGGTTTCGATTTCAATGCGATAAATTGCAGTAGGGCCACCGTTACCACTTCGATCTTCAATTTCAAACAGATATTCGCCTGTAGTTTTTGCTTCCCATATTACAGAAGGATCAAGAATATCTTTCAGGCCGCCTCTGCTTCCAAAAGATGTGCCAAAGACATCACGATCATCTACGGTTGAGTCATCAGATTCTAATTCTGGTGCTCCTACCTCGCCAGTTGCACCTACAGGGCGAATCCGAATAAAGGGATCAATAGGGGAACCAAGCGATGCTGCATAAACCCGAACCCTAAACCTATCTCCCTTTTTCACAGTCATACGGTAGATATCTGTATCATCACGGGTTTCAATAATTCCATTCAAAGCAATAGGTAGTTGCGGGATCTTGGTCTCTTTGGCTGCAGAATCTTCTAGCAGATTTGGATAAGCTGAAGAGCGCAGTACCAAAGGCGAAGGAGCATCGCCAAAGTATTCAAAAGTTCCCGATGTAGTTGGAATAGCAATGGTTTCTTCGAAGGTTCCCAAAGGATCGCCAATCAATTGCATCTTCTGATTTGTCCCTGCCTGCCCACCTGGTGGATAAGCAATCAACGGCCTTTTGTTGTTTCCAATATGCACGCAATACGGACAATCAGTAGACATAAACACCGACCTGCGTACTTCAACATAGGCGACGCCATCCCGTGGAAGCTTAGCCGAAACCACCGGGTCTTGAAGATGCAAGGGATTATCATCGTTGGAAGCTAGTTCCTTGCCGCTCTCATCTAGGATTCGAACTGCGAGATCATATTCAGAACCACCATAATGCCGATCTGCGATACGCACTGCATCCAATTCAACGGAAAGCCTAGTACCAGCTTTTGCAGGTACACGATACATATCTACATCGCCCCGACTTCCACCTTTGATCCACCCGCGCACCGTAACATTAGGGGTTACAGGCATTGCAGTTTCAATCGTATCATTGGAATTAGAGCCCTTTTCGTTTTCATCAATCACAGGAAATAAAGATACATGAAACAAGCCAAGGGATGAAATTTGCGTTGCGGTTCTCATACGAAATGGATGCTCGCCCGGAACACAATCCGGAGCAATTTCAAACTTGCAGCGCACCTGCTCTTCCATTCGCCCACCATGCACCAACCCAATAGGCACAGGCAGCTTGGGCATCGATTCAATACTGATGGCTTTGATTCCCGGGCGATAGAAAATAATCTCGCGCGGATCGTTGATGCATATTCCTTGGATAACCACTTCAACGGTTGTGCCCCGCTGCGCCACCCTTGGGGTAACCGAGCCAATATGTAAAAGCATGGCCCCCGCATGGATGTTATCCACCGCAAACAGAGTCAATGCCACAACCATCAACCAACGCACGATAGAATTCATCTTGGCCTACCTTGGAAGAAAAATCTGGAGCAATATTGTTTAAGCCAACAAGCCTTTAACTATTTTGCCATCTTTAATAATCTCGATAGGTCTGGTCCCAAATGCGACCAGTTCCTTACCTGCATCAATACCCATCTGATGGTAGATGGTGGCGAGAAGATCTTCGAGCGGAAGAGCATCGCGTGCAGGTTCTGCAGCAGTAGCATCGCTGGCGCCATAAATCAAACCCTTGGCAAAGCCACCACCTGCAAGCAGCATGGAATAGGTGCGAGCCCAGTGATCGCGACCATTAGTTACATTCACCTTAGGGGTACGACCAAATTCAGTGGTCACCCAAAATAATGTGGAATCAAGCATGCCCCGTTGGGCCAAATCGGTAACCAAGCCTGCAATCGCAGCATCAAGTGCGGGCATCTGATCAAGGCAGTTACTACGAACATCCACATGGGAATCCCATGCGCCATAAGTTACGGTGACAAATCGCGTGCCTGCTTCTACAAGTCTGCGGGCAAGAATCAGGCGCTCTGCCAAACCCTTGGGATGAAATTTGTTGTCAGGCCCGCGAAGGCCAACCACCTTCTGACCATAAAGATCCATGGTCTCGGGTGTCTCGCCATCTAGGGTAAAAGCGGCCTGAGCCCTAGTTGAAGTAAGAAGGGTGTAAGCCCGTTTATAGAAATCATCCATGGTATCTAAAGTTGTAGGATCAGCTTCGAGCTTGCGAATCTGCTTTTCGATGATCTCACGAGCAGAGCGTCTGCGATCAAACCTAGAAGTGGATACTCCCTGGGGAATCGAAAAATCGCGCACCTTGAACCCAGCCTTGCCTGGGTCTGCGTTCAAATCAAATGGCCCGAAGGTACTACTTAAAAAACCCGTGCCCCCTGCAAAACTATGATTATTGGGGATCGCAATATACGGTGGCAATTCACCCCGAACACCAAGTTCATGCGAAACCACAGAACCCATCTGAGGGAAATCAATCACCGCTGTAGGAGTATAGCCTGTGAAAAGATGATAGGTTGCTTGTTCATGATCAGGGATTCGCCCAACGACACTGCGTGCAATAGTGATTTTGTCTGCGATAGCTGCGGTCTTCGGAAAATTATCACTGAAGACTTCGCCACTCTTGGTTTTCGTTACACCAAAGGAGCCACGATATTCAACAGGTGCCTCGGGTTTGGGATCAAACGATTCTTGCTGGGGCATGCCACCACCAAGATGCAATTGAATCACACTAAGAGCTTTTGCAGGTAGCTTGCCCTGGGCAGCCGTTGCAGAGAACGCCTGATTACCAGATTGTGCACCCCTAGCTTCCAACCTGAGCATATCGCCAAGCGAAAGGCCGAGTGCGCCAAACACCCCAGCCTGTACCACGCTGCGTCGCGAAACCATACCACGAAACCCCTCACAACCCTTGCGATTAGGTACACTTTGGGATTTGGGTTCTTGAAACATGCGATAGACTCCCTGAAGGTTCTTCTGACAATTAGTCGAATAATCAATTGTATTCAGGGGGCAAAAATTGCGCTATCTTAAACTGTTCTTTTCCTCTGTTTACGCCCTACTTTTAAACTAACAGCAGCCAAAATCATTCCAGACCTACTTCCAACTTTGAATAATAGGGTATCTAAAGGGAAAACCATTGCCTATCAATAGACTGAAGGCTATGATTTAATCATGAAATCCCTGCCTAAATACCTCCTTGGTATGATTACTCTTTTGACACTTGCCCTGCCCCTCTGGTCACAAACCATCACGCCAGAAGATCGCACTTTTTTTGAACAAAAGGTTCGCCCACTTTTAGTGGAGCATTGTTATTCATGCCATTCGATCGATGCTAAAAAGTCCAAAGGTGGCCTAAGGCTTGATAGTGCTGAATCGATTGCCAAAGGTGGCGAGACAGGCGCTGTAATCATCCCGGGCAAACCTGAACAAAGTCTGCTTATCAAAGCAGTACATTATCGCAATAACGAAACACTGTTAATGCCTCCAAAGGGAAAGTTGCAGGCAAGAGAAATCGCAACCCTCGAAGAATGGGTGAAGCGTGGCGCGTACTTCCCAGCTTCAACCCAGAGCGCTGAAGCAAAAAACTCCAAAAGCTTTGAAGACAGAAAGAAGTTCTGGTCGTTTCAACCCTTAGCGAAACAACCACTACCCAAAGTAAAACAACAGGATTGGCCCCGCACCAAAATCGATTCCTTCCTTCTTGCAGAACAGGAAAAACGCAATTTAAAACCCGCTCCACAAACAACACCCGCACAGTTTCTACGCAGGATCACCTTTGACCTTACCGGGTTGCCACCCACACCTGCTGAAATCGATGCATTCAAAAACCCGACAGAAGAAGATTATAAAAAACTGGTCGACAGATTACTCGCCTCGCCACACTATGGCGAACGGTGGGGTCGCACCTGGCTTGATCTTGCGCGATACTGCGACATCCTTGAGCAATGGGCAGAAACCAAGGGTCAAGCCTACCTCTACCGCGACTGGGTCGTCAAAGCAATCAATGATGATCTGGGATTCGATAAGTTCAGCATCTTACAACTGGCTGCTGACCAACTCAATTCATCATTAGCCGATCGCGCAGCTTTGGGCTTCATGGGCCTTAGCCCTTCTTATTGGAAAGAACTTCAGCTTCCGGTAGACATCATTAAAACAGTGGTTGCAGAAGAATGGGAAGAACGCGTTCATACATTATCCAGCACTTTTCTAGGTTTGAATGTCGCTTGCGCGAGGTGCCATGATCACAAGTTTGATCCGATCACCGCAAAAGATTATTACTCTCTAGCAGGCATAGTAGCCAGCACCCGGCCTGCAGATGTATCCATGCTGGAAGCAGAGGCAACAAAAGTTATTCTTGATGCAAGAAAAAAAGTAACGACCCTAGAAGCAGATTTAAAAAAGCTGCAGGCAAAAAAACCCGCAGAGCCACCCCAAGCTATCGCTGACCTGAAAAAACAAATAGAAGAACTTAAGAAGAACACGCCCAATTACAATGCGCCTTTTGCGGTGGGCATGGAAGATGCCAGCCTTTATGTCGTTGCAGATGGCCCTAATAAAACCAAACTTGATTTCAAAATGAACCAGGCTCAAAACCTGGCCCTTCATTTGCGGGGCAACCCCAACAATCCCGGTGCCATCATTCCTAGACAATTTCTTTCCGTATTCTCGGGAGATAACCCAAAAGCTTTCAACCAAGGCAGTGGCAGACTCGAACTCGCCAACGCTCTTTTCACTGAAGCACAATCCCTAACCGCAAGAGTTATTGTTAATCGCATTTGGAAACATCACTTTGGTAAAGGCTTGGTAGAAACACCCAGCGACTTCGGTTTTCAAGGCGACAAACCCTCTCACCCCGAACTTCTTGATGATCTCGCACTTCGCCTGATCGAAAACAATTGGTCGATGAAATGGCTGCATCGCGAAATCGTACTTTCCGCAACCTACAGGCAGCAATCCACTTCGCCCTCTCCTCTAGATCCGGATAATCGACTGCTCGCATCCATGCCCCGCAAACGGCTCGATGTTGAAGGCTGGCGCGATGCCATGCTTGCTGTTTCAGGAAATCTTGATCCTAGCATCGGTGGCGCACCGATCGATCTCAACGATATCAACAACCGCAGGCGAACCATTTATGGCCTAGTACGCCGTCGAGAACTTTCTGATATTCTACGCCTTCATGATTTCCCAGATCCGATAACCCACAGCCCCAACCGTGTTGCAACCACCACACCCCTGCAACAGCTCTACACACTTAATAGCCCCTTCATTCAAAAACAAGCAAACCTTCTTTATGAAAGATTACAACGCGAATTTCCTTCAAGTGATGCCGATAAAATCACCGGAGCCTATCGGCTACTGTTTGGCCGAAACCCCACCAGCCATCAACTAGAAATCGGATTGAGCTTTGTGAAATCAGGTGGCGTGGCTTGGAACCAATACACTCAGGCCCTCTTGGGTAGCAACGAATTTGTTTTCATCGACTAAGGCTTTAAACCTTTGTTTGGCAGCTTTCGGAGTATGTTAATGAACGCGCCTTTCTCTCGCAGACAAATGGTACAGGCCCTAGGCGGAGGCTTTGGCTCTCTCGCCCTTGCACAACTTCACGCCTCTACTGCCAGTACAGCTCCTACGCAGCCACTGCTTCCCCATTTCGCACCAAAAGCAAAGCACATCATTCATCTGTTCATGAATGGCGGCCCCTTCCAATGCGATCTTTTTGACCCTAAGCCCGCACTCAATAAATTCGCAGGGCAAAAACCACCAGGCGCAGACCTCCGCACCGAACGACCCACTGGCGCACTCATGGGTGTACCTTTTAAATTCTCACAACACGGTCAATCAGGGCTACCCATCAGCGAACTTCTGCCCAACCTTTCTCGCCATGCTGATGATCTCTGCGTTATTCGATCCATGCATACCGACAACCCAAACCATGGCCCTGCGTTGTTTCTTATGAACAACGGCTCCATCGTTCCGACCCGCCCAACTCTTGGTGCATGGCTTTCCTATGGGCTAGGAAGCGAAAACCAAAACCTGCCCAACTTCGTCGTCTTCTGCCCAGGCAGA